>NZ_JAUMBI010000051.1:0-5996 GCF_032115815.1 Sandarakinorhabdus sp. | reverse complement strand
CGGCCATTCAGGCGATAATCCGAACCGGCGCCGCGCTGGATGCGGCGCTGCACTTCGATTTCTTCGCCAGCGCTGCCGGCAAGATGCAGGGTAACGGTGGCGAACTCACGCGCCGGGCGGGCGCTGGTGCCGGCAAAGATCACATCGTCCATGCCGCCCGATCGCATGGATTTCGGGCTGCCTTCCCCCATCACCCAGCGCAGCGCTTCCAGAAGATTGGATTTGCCACAGCCATTGGGGCCGACAACACCGGTCAACCCCGGTTCGATATGGAGATCGACAGGTTCAACGAAGGACTTGAAGCCCGCAAGGCGAAGGCGGCGAAATTCCAAGGGCGCTTACCGGAGTGCCGCCTGCAGCTTGGTTTCGAGATCGGGCCAGGTGAACACGCCTTCCTGTACCGTGCCGTTGATGATGAAGCTGGGCGTGCCGGTGAGCTTCAGCTCGTTGACCGCCTGGTTGCGCAGATCACTCACCGCCTTCAGCTGCGCCGGATCGGCAAGGCACTGATCGAACTTGGCGCGCGGGATGCCGCGCAGCTTCACATAATCAGCCAGGCCGCCGAGTTCGGCCATGCGCGCGATGGCCTGATCTTCCGGCAGCTTGCTGAGCGCCTCCTGATCGGCCTTGCCGATGCGGCCGAACGGTTCCGTCCAGCCCATCTGATCAGCGTAGAAATTGTCGAGCAGGCCGAAAAAGGCCGCAGGGCCCTGGCAGCGCGCCAGCACGGTGGCGGCGTAATCGGGACCGTTCAGCACGAAGTTGCGATATTCATAGGAAACATTGCCGCTGGCGACATATTTGGACTTGAGGGTGGCCGTGGCTGCTTCGTGAAATTCGCGACAGTGCGGGCAAGTGAGCGAGGCGAATTCGACCAGTTTCACGCGGGCATCCGGGTTGCCCATGCGGAAGCCGCCTTCGGGCGTGGCCGCCACGACATCAACCCAGTTCTGGCCGGCCGGCGCGGCCACGGCGGGGCCGGCGGGCGCATCGGCGGCCCCAGAGGCGTCTGGTGTCGCGGTCTTTTCACCGCAGGCGGTGAGTATCAGCGCGAGAGCGGAAACGGCAAGAAGCAAGCGCATCATTTCGTCCTTCCAGGGGCGGCCTTCACGGCGGCATCAAGCAATGGTTCAAGCGCGGCCCAATCAAACACGTCGGATTGCATGCGGCCGTTGATCAGGAAACTGGGGGTACCCTGCAGCTGGTGATTCTGCACGGCATCGGTGCGGATGGCGAGCAGCCGGTCCATCGCCGGCTTGGCCGCAACACAGGCATCATAACGGGCGCGCGGCAGGCCGGCGGCGGCGGCGAATTCCGGCAGCTTGCCGGCGATGGCCATGGCATTGCCTTGGCTGTCCTGCGGCAGCGACTGGATGCGGGTGCGTTCGGCTTCGGGGATGGCCATGAACGGCGTTACCAATTGATCCTGGCGGGCATAGACGCGGTTGACGAACGCCCAGGCCTGCGGCGCGGCTTGGCACTGCATCAGCAGCCCGGCCATCAGATCGATGCCATTCAACGAAAACGGCCGATATTCATAACTCACCTGGCCCGCGGTCAGCCAACGGCTGCGGATTGCCGGCAGGCCGGCTTCGTGAAAGGCGCGGCAGTGCGGGCAGGTGAGGCTGCCGAACTCGATCAGCTTCACCGGCGCATTGGGGTTGCCCATCAATATGCCGCCCTGCGCCGTGGTGGCGAGGCGCGTGGACCAATCGGCCGGCGCGGCCACAGCACGCGCCGCTGGTTTGGCTGGCGCTGCCAGCAGCGGAGCAGCGGCGAGGCCGGCAATCAGGAAGGCAAAAGCAAGTCGCATGACTCTTCTGTAGCGTGGCGCAGGCGGCAGCGCCAAGCCCCTTCCAGTCAGCGAATTTTCGGCAGGCCGTTGGAAGTGGCCAGCGCTTCGGCCAACGATTGCAGCGAGGCGCGCAATTCCGGGTCTGCAATCTCGCGCAGGGTGGAGCGGGTGGCTTCGGGCAATGGCCCGGGCGGCGGTGGCGGCGGCGCGGGCGGCGCTTCCATGGTGGCGGCGCCCTGTTCGATGGCGATGCGGGCGACCGCGGCAAAGCCCAGGATGCGATTGGCGCGTTCGATGATCTGCGCTTCGACATGGCGCAACATGGGCGCCAGCGCACCGGTGGCGGCGACGGCCAGCGTGCCGCCATCCTTTTGGCCGCGCGGGAAACGCAGCCGCAGCGGCCGGCTGTGGCGGGCAAATTGGGGCCCGACGATTTCGGCCCAGCGATCATTGAGCGCCGAATGTGTGAAGCCGAACCGCTTGAAGGCCTGGCCGCCGACATCGCTGACCAGCTCGGCAATCGGCTTGGCGCGGCCGCCGCGTGGTTTGTCCTGTGGCTTTGGCGGCGCAGCTTTAGAGGGCGTTTTCGGCATCGCCGGTTCCATGCCATAGACGCGGCGTGACCGATAGCTGGCCCCACCATCTTCTCCGCTGGTATCGCGCCCATGCGCGCGAGCTGCCGTGGCGCAATCCGCCCGGCGAACCGCTGCCGGCTGATGCGGATTGGCCCTACCGCGTCTGGCTGTCCGAAGTGATGCTGCAGCAGACGACGGTGGAAGCGGCGACGCCTTATTTCCACGCCTTTACGTCGCGTTGGCCGACGGTTTCGGCGCTGGCGGCGGCGGATGATGCCGACGTGATGCAGGCCTGGGCCGGGCTTGGCTATTACGCCCGCGCCCGCAACCTGCTCGCCTGCGCGCGCGCCGTGGTGGAACGGCACGGTGGGCGATTCCCGGCCAGCGAAGCCGAATTGCGCGATCTGCCCGGCATCGGCGATTACACGGCAGCAGCGGTGGCAGCATTCGGTTTCGGCCGCAATGCGGTGGTGATCGATGGCAATGTCGAACGCGTGGTGAGCCGGATCTTTGCGATTGCCACCCCCCTGCCCGCGGCCCGCGCTCCCATCCGCGCTGCGCTCTCCCCTTTGGTGCCGCAGGGCGCAGCGGGTGATTTCGCACAGGCGATGATGGATCTGGCCCGCCGCGTCTGCACGGCGCGCAGCCCGCGCTGCCTCGCCTGCCCGTTGATCAATGGCTGCGCCGCGCACAAGGCTAGCACGCCGGATGCCTTCCCGGTGAAGGCCGCCAAGAAGGCGCGGCCCACTCGCACCGGCACCGCCTGGTGGATCGAGGCGGAGGGCGCGGTGCTCACCAACATCCGCCCGGCCAAGGGCCTGCTTGGCGGCATGCGAGCGCTGCCCAGCTGTGATTGGCGTGGGGGGAGCGCGCCGCCCTTGGCGGGCGACTGGCAGGTGCTGGGGGTGGTGCGCCACGGCTTCACCCATTTCGATCTGGAACTGGCGGTGCAGGCGTTGATCCTGCCGTCTCGGCCGGCGCTCGCGGGCGACTGGCTGGCGCTCAGTCAGGTGGAATCCGCCGGCATGCCCACACTTTTTGCCAAGGCCGCGCGGCTGGGGCTTGCCGCCGATGATTTACGGGAGAACAAGGCGGCATGACGATCTTCCATGACGTGCCGGTCACCGGCTTTTGCGGCAACATGCTGGACCGTGCCGACGAGATCAGGCGCGACCCGGCGGCGCTGATCGCCATGCGCGCCCGGCCCGATGCGCGCTGGCTGGTGATGGATGGCCTCAATCCAGTGGTCAGGTCCGGTGAACCCACGTCGATCCTGTGGGCCTATCGTTCCGATGTGCCACACGATGCGCTGTCGATCTTCCTCGGGATCGGCCCTGATGGCCCGCGTTTTGCGGCGGCAGCGCCGTCGGATGAACTGGTGGCCGATTTTGGCGGCAAGCTGCTCGATGCGCGTGCCGCCGGCGCGTTGCTGGCGGCGCCGGAAGCGGCGATCGTGGCGCAGGCCCGATCGATCATCGATTGGCACCAGCGCCACGGTTTCTGCGCGGTGTGCGGCGGCAAGACAGAACTTTCAAAGGCTGGCTATGCCCGCTCTTGCCTCGTCTGCAAGGCCGAACATTTCCCGCGCGTCGATCCGGTGGTGATCATGCTGGCAATCAAGGATGGCCACGCGCTGATCGGCCGCCAGCCGCGTTTTCCCAAGCGTTTCCTGTCAGCGCTCGCCGGGTTCGTGGAGCCGGGCGAGAGCCTGGAAGAAGCCGTGCGCCGCGAATTGTGGGAGGAAGCCGGCATCACCACCCGCCGGGTGCGCTATCTGGCCAGCCAACCCTGGCCCTTCCCGTCCAGCCTGATGATGGCCGCCTTTGCCGAAGCCGATGGTTTCGAGGTGCGGCTGGACGAAGACGAACTGGAAGAAGTGCGCTGGGTGACGAAGGACGAAGTGCGCGCCGCGCTGGCCGGCAATGGCGATTTCCTCGCCCCGCCGCCTTTGGCCATCGCCCACACGCTGCTGCAAAGCTGGGTGGACGAATAGGCTTCAGGCCAGCGCGGCCTCGCACACCAGCCGGGTGGCTTCTTCGGGCGGCATCGGTTTGCCGAACAGATAGCCCTGCACCTGCGTGCAGCCCAGTTGCCGGCACAGTTCGAAGGCGGCGCGAGTTTCGGTGCCTTCCGCCGTCGTCTGCATGTCGAGACTGGCGGCCAGCCGCACGATGGCCTGAATGATGGCGCTGGCCTCATCGCCCATCGCCGAGGCCCGCGCCACAAAGCTGCGATCGATCTTGATGCGGCTGAAGCTGGCCTTCTGCAGCGTTCCCAGCGCTGAATAGCCGGTGCCGAAATCATCGAGCGCGAAACTCACCCCCATCGCCGTCAACCGCGCCAGCACCTCGATCACCGCCGGCTTATCCGCCAGGAACAGGCTTTCGGTGATTTCCAGTTCCAGCCGCTCCGGGCCGATCTGGTGGCGGGCCAGCGCGGCGGCGATCACATCGGGCAGGTTCGCCTCTTCCATCTGCACCGCCGACAGATTGACCGACACTTTAACATGCGCCGGCCAGCGCGTCGCCCAGGCCAGCGCCTCATCGATCACCCAGGCGCCAATCGGCACGATCAGGCCGGTTTCTTCGGCCACCGGCACGAAATCCAGCGGAGAGACCACGCCCAGTTCCGGGTGATGCCAACGCAACAATGCTTCGAACCCGGTAATGCGTTCGTCCTCGCTGTCCACAACCGGCTGGAACAACAGGCGCAACTGATCACGATCCAGCGCGGCGGCCAGATCGGCTTCCAGCTTGCGGCGCTCGGCCACGGCCTGGGCCATTTCCGGGGCAAAGCGGCAGGCCGCGCCGCGGCCCTGTTCCTTCACCCGGTACAGCGCCAGATCAGCGCAGCGCAGCAGATCTTCAGGCGTTTCGGCATCATACGGCGCCAGCGCCCAGCCCACCGATGCACCCACCACCGCGGCACCGGCGCGGCCTTCCTCGCCCAGCGGAAACGGCCGGGCCATGTCCTTCACGATCCGCTGCGCCAGTTTTTCGGCGCGATCGCCGCTGCCATCGGGCAGCACGATGGCGAATTCATCGCCGCCCAGCCGCGCGATGGTGGCGCCGCCCTTCACCTGCGCCTTCACCAGCGCCGACAGGCGTTGTGCCACCTGCAGCAGCAACAGATCGCCGGCGGCATGGCCAAAGCAATCATTCACCGCCTTGAAGCGATCCAGATCGACAAACAACAGCGCCGCCGGCTTGCCCGACAGGACAGCGTTCTCCACCAGCTCATCCAGCGATTCGCGGAACAGGCTGCGATTGGCGAGGCCCGTGAGCGGATCGAAGCGCGCCAGTTGCGCGATGCGCTCCTGGCTGCGCCGCACCTCGGTCACATCGCGGCCCACGCCGCGAAAGCCGGTGAAACTGCCCGCCGCATCCTGTTTCGGCGTGCCTGAAAGCGCCCACCACCTCAGGTCGCGGCCCAGCGGCACCGGCACCACCAGATCGCGAAACGCCTCACGTTCGCGCAAGGCATGGGCCAGCGCCGCCGTGGTCGCCCCGCCCTGCACCGGATCGAGCAGCGCCAGCAGCGGCTGGCCCAGCATATCGGCCCGGCGGCGGCGCGCGACATCGGCAAAGCGCGTGGTGACATGGGTGAGGCGCCCAAGCCCATCCAGT
>NZ_JAUMBI010000050.1:0-4163 GCF_032115815.1 Sandarakinorhabdus sp. | reverse complement strand
GCAATCGGGATAGACATAGAAGGCGCCTTCCGGGCGGGGGCAGATCAGGCCGGGCGTCTGGTTGAGCATGGACACCACCAGGTCGCGGCGGCGCTGGAAGGCGGCGTTGCGTTCCTGAAGAAAGCTCTGATCACCGTTCAGGGCGGCGACGGTGGCGGCCATGGAGATCGAGCAGGGGTTGGAGGTGCTTTGTGATTGCAGCTTGGCCATCGCCTTGATGATCCAGACGGGGCCGCCGGCAAAGCCGATGCGCCAGCCGGTCATCGCATAGGCCTTGGAGGCGCCATTGACGGTGAGCGTGCGGTCGTACAGGCCGGGCTCGATCTCGGCCAGAGTGCCGAAATCGAAATCGTCATAGACGATATGTTCGTACATGTCGTCGGCCAGCACCAGCACCTGCGGGTGGCGCATCAGCACGTCGGCCAGCGCCTTCAGTTCGGCGCGTGTGTAAGCTGCGCCGGTGGGGTTGGAAGGGGAGTTGAAGATGAACCAGCGGGTTTTGGGCGTGATTGCGGCTTCGAGTTGCTCGGGCGTCAGCTTGAAGCCCTGCGCCACGCCGCACTGGATCACCACCGGGGTGGCGCCGGCGAGCAGGACGATATCGGGGTAAGACACCCAGTATGGCGCCGGGATGATCACTTCATCGCCCGGATCAAGCGTGGCCAGCAACGCGTTGAAGATGGTGTGCTTGCCGCCCGAATTGATGCTGATCTGATCGAGGCTGTAATCAAGCTTGTTGTCGCGCTTGAACTTGGCCTGCACGGCGGCCTTGCACTCCGGCGTGCCGTCGACACCGGTGTACTTGGTCTGGCCGGCGCGGATGGCGGCGATGGCGGCTTCCTTGACGAAATCGGGCGTGTCGAAATCCGGTTCGCCGGCGCCCAGTCCAATGATGTCGCGGCCCTGGCGTTTCAACTCGGCCGCCTTGTTGGTCACCGCGATGGTGGGCGATGGCTGGATGCGGTTGATGGCGGCAGAGGTGCGGTTCATGAGGGCGTTCCTTTCGCAGGGCAGCCCTTAAGGGGGCAACTGCTGCGGTGCAATAATGGACTGCGCAAAGAACGGCGTTGGCAGGCGTTTTATTCCCAAAGCGCCAACTGATGGGCAATTTTCGCTCGCCGCCGCGTTAACCACCCATGCGGCGAATATGGTGCCACAGCCGTTCGACCAGCCGGTCGTGCGGATCCCAGCCCAGCACGTCCATCGGATTTTCCACGAAGGGCGACAGGCCATTGATATCGTGGAAGCGCGGCGTGCCGCAGACATCGTCGATCATATATTCGATGCTGCACACTTCCATGCCGGCCTCGCGGGCCAGCATTTCGGCGGCGGCGATCAGATTGGGCGGCGGTTCGGCGCGCCGGCGCCGGCGCTGGGCCAGGCGCTGCAGGCGATCATCCGGGCACGCCAGCATCAGCGCGTCTTCGGCGGCAGCGACATCGACCCCATAAAGATAGCGGCCACCCAGCACCTCGATGCGAGTGGTGGTGCCGCCGCGCGGATTGACCAGCGCCTGGCACAGCCACACGCCATTGGCCGATGGCGGCAATGTGCCGGCTTCGGCGGCGGCAGCCAGCGACTGCCGGTCGTCAAAACGGGTGACGCCGGATCCGAAGCCCGACACATCGGCCTTCACCACCACCGGGAAGCCGATGGCTGTGGCCGCCGCCAGCAGCGCCGCCTTGTCATGCACAACGCGGGTTGCCGGCGCCGCCAGCCCCAGCCGGTTAATCAGCGCCAGCTGCCGGGCCTTGCTGGCATCGATCCCCATGGCATCGGCGCCGTTCAGCACCAATGCCCCCTGCCCGGCCCAGTGATCGAGCAGCGCCATGGCGTAATAGACCGGGTGATGCACCCCGTGGCGGGCCGAGCTCATGGCGATGCGGTTGAAGATTACCGGCGCCGGCGGCTGGCCACCGATCGGATCAAAGCCGTGGCCGGCAGTGTGTACCGGCAAATAATCGATCCCGGCCCGCGACAGCGCTGCAAACAGCGGCTGGAAGCCATCCGGATGATCATGAACAATTGCCAGTTGATGCATGCACGACCCCGGCCTGCCGCACTGCACAGGCCATTTGTTGTTTCGTTGCCAGACTGGGAAAATTCTCCCTCCGTTGCAATACCTAATAGGGCTACCCCGTATTCCTGCAGCGCAACATAGCGCGCCAAAAGGGCCAAAGCTGCAATAACCATTAGGGGGCAACATCATGCCGGCGACCCTGGCAAAATCAGGCGGCCTGTTTCTGGCCATGATCATCGCGTTGTTTGGCATGGCCCAGGCGCAAGACACCGCCTTTGCGGTGCACATGGGCATCATGGCGCTGGCGGCGCTGTTGGCGGCACTGGCGGTGATGAAAGGCGCCGATCTGTCGGGCCAATTGGCCGACATTGAACATCGATATGATGATGATCCGGTGCGCTGGGGCGTGATCGCCACCACCTTCTGGGGCGTTGTCGGGCTGTTGGCCGGGTTGTTCATCGCCTTGCAACTGGCGTACCCGGTGCTCAACCTGGGGTTTGAATATACCACCTTCGGGCGCTTGCGGCCGCTGCACACCTCGGCGGTAATCTTCGCCTTTGGCGGCAACGCGCTGATCTGCACCAGCTTCTTCGTGGTCCAGCGCACCTGCCGCGCCCGGTTGGCCTTCCCCGGCATGGCCCGTTTCGTGTTCTGGGGCTATCAGCTGTTCATCGTGCTGGCAGCCACCGGCTATCTGCTGGGCGTGACCGAAGCTCGCGAATATGCCGAACCGGAATGGTATGTCGATCTGTGGCTCACCGTGGTGTGGGTCGCCTATCTGCTGGTGTTTGGCGGCACCATCATCAAGCGCCGCGAACCGCATATCTATGTCGCCAACTGGTTCTACCTGGCGTTCATCATCACGATCGCCATGCTGCACATCGTCAACAACCTGTCGATGCCGGTCAGTTGGGCGGGTTCGAAGAGCTATTCGGCCTTTGCCGGGGTGCAGGATGCGCTGACCCAATGGTGGTATGGCCACAACGCGGTGGGCTTCTTCCTCACTGCCGGCTTCCTGGCCATGATGTATTACTTCGTGCCCAAGCAGGCAGAACGGCCGGTCTACAGCTACCGCCTGTCGATCATCCACTTCTGGTCGCTGATCTTCCTCTACATCTGGGCCGGTCCGCACCACCTGCACTACACCTCGCTGCCCGATTGGGCGCAGAGCCTGGGCATGGTGTTCTCGGTCATGCTGTGGATGCCGTCGTGGGGCGGCATGATCAACGGCCTGATGACGCTGAACGGCGCTTGGGAGAAGATCCGCACCGATCCGATCATCCGCATGATGGTGCTGGCGCTCGCCTTCTACGGCATGAGCACCTTTGAAGGCCCGATGATGTCGATCAAGTCGGTCAACAGCCTGTCGCACTATACCGACTGGACGATCGGCCACGTGCATTCGGGCGCGCTCGGCTGGAATGGCATGATCACCTTTGCCTGCATGTATTTCCTGGCGCCGCGCCTGTGGAACCGCCAGCGGCTCTACAGCCTGCGCCTGATCAACGTGCACTTCTGGCTCGCGACCGCCGGCATCGTCTTCTACACCGCGTCGATGTGGGTGGCTGGCCTCACCCAGGGCCTGATGTGGCGCGAATATGGCGCCGACGGTTACCTGGTGAACAGCTTTGCCGAAACCGTGGCGGCCATCCGCCCGATGTTCCTGCTGCGCGCCTTCGGTGGCCTGCTCTACCTGTCGGGTGCACTGGTGTTCGCCTGGAACATCGCGATGACCATCGCCGGCCGCCTGCGCCAGGAAGCGCCGATGACCGAGACCCCCTACAACGCCGCCGCTGACCGGCCGCTACCTGCACCTGCCCGTCTGGGCGGCCTGCAGCCGGCTGAATGAGGGAGCATCAACCATGGCTTCGCAACCTGAAATCCCGCCCAAAGAGGGCTTTTCCCACCGCACGCTGGAACGCAATGTCACCTTGCTGGGCTTGCTGTCGCTCGTTGCCGTCGCCATCGGCGGCATTGTGGAAATCGCCCCCCTGTTCTGGGTCGACTCCACCATCGAGAAGGTGGAGGGCGTGCGTCCCTACACCCCGCTCGAACTGGCCGGGCGCAACATCTACATGCGCGAAGGCTGCTACCTGTGCCACAGCCAGATGGTGCGCCCGTTCCGCGATGAGGTGGAACGTTA
>NZ_JAUMBI010000049.1:0-6902 GCF_032115815.1 Sandarakinorhabdus sp. | reverse complement strand
CATGGCTGGCGAAACCCTCGTTGAATTGCAGTGGCTGGTTGCAAAACCGCAACCTGTGCAGGTTGCCTGTTAGCAGACACGGCGCGGCTGTGAAGGGGCAAATGCCGGTTCAGGCCAGTGCAGGATTGCAGGCCCGCCAAAGCGTGAGGGCCTGCACGGTTTCGGGAACATCATGCACCCTGAGCAATTGCACCCCAGCGTCCGCTCCCGCCAACGCCAGCGCCAGGCTGCCGGGCAGCCGCTGTTCCACCGGCACGTCACCCGCCAGCTTTGAAATCAACGACTTGCGGCTGGCACCGAGCAGGATCGGCACACCCAGGCCGTGCAGCAGGGTCAGCCCTTTCAGCAGCGCCAGATTATGGGCGAGCCCCTTGCCGAAACCGATACCGGGATCGGCGATGATGGCATCGGGTGCGATCCCGCCGGCCATGGCTGCGGCAATCCGTCCCTCCAGCCAGTCGAACACATCGAGCAGGGCGTTGTCATACTGCGGCGCAATCTGCATGGTTTCCGGCGTGCCCTGGTGATGCATCAGGATGACAGGGCAGCCGCGCTGCGCCACCAGCGCCACGGCCGCCGGATCATGGCCCAGCGCGCTGACATCGTTGACGATCATCGCGCCTTCATCGAGCGCGGCCGCCATAACGGGCGATTTGCGCGTGTCGATGGAGACCGGCAGCCCAGCCAGCCCACGCCACAGGGGCGCAAGCCGCGCCAGTTCATCGGCCACCGGGAGTTCGGGCGCACCTGGCCGCGTGGATTCCGCCCCCACGTCGATAAGTGCCGCACCGGCCTTGTGCATGGCGAGGGCGGCGGCAATCGCGGCTTCCGGCGCATCATGGCGGCCACCATCGGAAAAACTGTCGGGCGTGATGTTGATGATGCCCATCACCAGCGGCAGCGGTTGATCGAACCGCGCCAGCAAAGGGCGTGGCCGCGTCAGCCGCTCCCGCCAGTCATCTGGCACATCGGCCGCGTCCACGAGTCCCTCGCTGCCCGCCCGCGTCAGCACTTCGGCATGCGCAAACGAAAAGGGGCCGCCGGCAAGCGGCAGCCCCTCCCGTTCACTCAGTATCGGGCGGTAATAGCGCCTCACCACAGCTTGATGCGCTCTTCCGGCGACAGGTACATCTTCTCGCCCTGCTTCACGCCAAACGCCTTGTACCAGGCATCGATGTTGCGCACCACGTACGGGCGGAAATGGCCCGGCGTGTGCGGATCGGTGACCAGCTGCTGCAGCAGCGCCGGCTCGCGATATTTCTGGCGCCACACCTGGCTGAAGCCCAGGAAGAAGCGCTGATCGCCGGTGAAGCCATCGATGGTCTCCGGCTTCTTGCCGCCAAGCGAACGCTTCCAGCCATCATAGGCGATGGTGATGCCGGCCAGATCGGCGATATTCTCGCCCAGGGTCAGCTCGCCGTTGACCTTCTTGCCGGCCACCGGCTCGTACGCGCCATATTGCGCCACGACCTTGTCTGTGCCTTCCTTGAAGCGCTTCACGTCTTCGGCAGTCCACCAATCGGCAAGCCGGCCGGTCTTGTCATACTTGCGGCCCTGATCGTCGAAATGGTGGGTGATCTCGTGGCCGATCACGGCGCCGATGCCGCCATAGTTCACGGCATCATCGGCGTTGGGATCAAAGAACGGCGCCTGCAGGATGGCAGCCGGGAACACGATCTCGTTCCAGGTCGGGTTGGCATAGGCGTTCACCGTCATCGGCGTCATGAACCACTCGCTGCGGTCCACCGGCTTGCTGAGCTTGGACACGGAGTCGTTGAACTCGAACTCGGTGGCGCGCCGGGCATTGCCCAGCGCATCGCCACGAACAATGGTGAGCGCCGAATAATCCTGCCACTTGTCCGGGTAACCGATCTTGGGCGTGAACGCGGCCAGCTTCTCGCGCGCTGCAACCCGCGTCTTGGGGTCCATCCACGCCAGATTGGCAAGGCGGGCGTCCATGGCGGCGATGATGTTCTTCACCAGTTGATCGGCCTTCGCCTTGGCTTCCGGCGGGAAATATTCGGCCACATACAGCTTGCCCAGCGCTTCGCCGAGCACGCCCGAGGTGATGTCCACGCCCCGCTTCCAGCGCGGCGCCTGTTCCGGCTGGCCGCCCAGCGTCTTGTTGTACAGGTCGAAATTGGCATCGACAAACGCCTTGGGCAGGAACGCCGAAGCGGAACGGATGCCGTGGAAGGCCATGTAATCCTTCAGCACGGCAATATCGGCCGCCTCGATCACCTTGGCGGTGCCTTCAACGGCACTGGGGTTGGCGATGATCACGTCACCCTGAACCGGGATGCTGCTGCCCGCGATCAGCCGGCTCCATTCAATGCCGGGGAAGCGGGTCGGCAGTTCGGCAACCGGCACCGGATTGTAGGTCTTTTCGGCCTGGCGGCGCTCGACGCGGGTCCAGTGGGTTTTGGCAATCGCGGTTTCCAGCGCGAAAATGCCCTCGGCGCGCGCTGCGGCATTGTCGAAGCCAGCCAGGCCCAGAACCGTGGCGATATAGGCCTTGTACTTGGCGCGGGCGGCGACGAAGCTGGGGTTCTTGTCGTCCAGATAATAATCGCGATCCGGCAGGCCCAGGCCCGATTGGCCGGCCTGCACGATGAAACGATCCGGGTTCTTGCGATCGGGGCCCACGCCCATGAAGATCGGGCCGGGCACGCCAAGCTTGAAATTCCGGCCCACCAGTTCCGCATAATCAGCCTTGGTCTGGATGGCGGCGACCGCATCCAGCTGCGGCTTCAGCGCGGCGATGCCCTTCGCTTCGATGGCGGCTTCATCCATGAAGCTGGCAAAGAAATCGCCAACCTTCTGGGCCTCGCTGCCGGGTGCGCCACCGCTGGCGGCGGCCTTTTCGATGATGGTGCGGGTGCGTTCCTGGGAAAGGTCACGCAGCCTGGTGAACATGCCATAATTGGTCTTGTCGGCGGGGATTTCCAGCGCCGCCATATACTTGCCGGCGGTGTGGCCCACGAAATCATCGCCGGCCTTCACGCTGGTATCCATGCCTGCGACATCGAAACCGAACGTGCCGATCTGCGGCTTGGTATCGGCGGCCAGAACCGGAACGGCAAACATGGTCAGGCCGGTGGCCAGCGCCAATATGGACTTCAACTTCACGCGTCATTCTCCCCAACAGGTCGGTTGCCGCGCGGCTTAGCCACAGCGGCCGGCATGCGCAACCGGCTGCGGCAGTTGATGCCACGGCCCGTCGGGCTGCACGTGTATTAGGAGAGCGATACGCAGTTGGCAAAAGCGAAAATGCCAACCGGAAATGGATGCCAGGCGTCAGCCGTCCACAGCAGTGGCGTGGCGGAACGCCTGCCGCCTGGCATCCAACGGTACCAACCGGCCATCGTCGTCCTCGATGTGCCAGAAGGTCCAACCATTGCAGCTTGGCAGGCCTTGCGCGGCCGCACCCATCTTGTGGATGGATCCGGTCGTGCCGGCCATGTCCAGGCTGCCATCAGCACGTACGCTGGCCCCCACACGCCGCCCCGGACCCCAGAGGCGTGTGCCGGGGCGGACGTAGCCGCTCTCGACGAGACTGCCAAACGGGATGCGGGCGAGGCTGCGATTGCCTTCGCTGATCTTGATGTCGCCGCCCTCAAGCGGCAGCAGATTGTTGATACGCTCACTCGCCACTCGCACATATTTCGGCTCGCGCTCGATGCCGATCCAGCGGCGGCCGAGCAGCTTGGCCACGGCGCCGGTGGTGCCGGTGCCGAAGAAGGGATCGAGCACCACGTCACCCGGCTGGGTGCAGGCGACAAGAATGCGATAAAGCAGGGCTTCGGGCTTCTGCGTCGGGTGGGCCTTGGACGCGCCGTCCTTCAGCCGCTCACCGCCGGTGCAGATCGGGATCGTCCAGTCCGACCGCATCTGCAGATCATCGTTCATCGCCTTCATGGCGTGATAGTTGAAGCAATAGCGGCTGTTTTCGCCCTTGGCGGCCCAGATCATGGTTTCGTGGGCGTTGGTGAAACGCGTACCCTTGAAATTGGGCATCGGGTTCGCCTTGCGCCAGACGATATCGTTGAGGATCCAGAAGCCCTCGTCCTGCAGCGCGGCGCCAACGCGGAAGATGTTGTGATAGCTACCGATGGTCCAGATCGCGCCATCGGGTTTCAGCAGGCGATGCGCCGCCTTCAGCCAGGCGCGGGTGAAACGATCATAGGTTTCAAAGCTGGAAAACTTGTCCCAATCATCGGTGACGGCATCGACATGGCTGCCATCCGGGCGGGCCAGATCGCCACCCAACTGCAGATTATAGGGCGGATCGGCAAAGATCAGATCGACACTGCCCGCCGGCAGGCTGTTCATCATCTCGATGCAGTCACCCACCAGGATGCGATCGGTCTCCAGCTTGGGCGCGCGGGCCTTGCCGGCCAGGCCGGTATCCACCAGCAGCCGTTCGGCATCACGATAATCAGATGACCGGAATGATTTCATCACACGCGCTCCAACACAGGAACATTGTGATGAGTCAGAGCGGATTCGCGGTCAAGAATCTTTTGGAATCAACAGGATTCACCGATTCGTCACAACAAGGAATCAAAACGGGAACAAATCCACATCTGGAGTCCCGATGATTCCCGCAGACTCAATCCCTAGTGGTGTGACTCAAAAGACTCACCCCTGAAGTTTCTGCAAAACCGCCCTCACCGGCTTGAAACTGGCGCGGTGATGCGGGGTTGCGCCAAGCCGGATCAGCGCTTCGGCATGGGCGGCGACGCCATAGCCCTGGTTGCTGGCCCAGCCATAGCCGGGGTGCTGGCCATCCAGCTGCGCCATGATCCGGTCGCGCGTCACCTTGGCGATGATCGAGGCGGCAGAGATCGCCGGCTCGCTGCCATCTCCGCCAACGATCGCCGTCGCTGGCCAGCGCCATCTGGGCAGGCGATTGCCGTCAACCAGCACATGGCCGGGCATTTCACCCAGGGCTTCAACAGCGCGGGTCATCGCCAGATATGTTGCTTGCAGGATGTTGATCCGGTCGATCTCCGCCACGCTGGCCTGGCCAACGCCGATCAGACAGTCACTGGCCTGCAGGGCTTCAAACAGCGCCTCCCGCCGTTTCGCACTGAGCTTCTTGCTGTCGTCCAGCCCCGCGGGCACGACGCCGCGCAGGATGACGGCCGCAGCCACCACCGGCCCCGCCCACGGGCCCCGCCCGGCCTCGTCAACGCCTGCAATCATCATGGCCCTTGATCGTCACCCCGGCAAAAGCCGAGGCCCATTGCCCCAGCCTTGGTTTTTGCATTCGCATACGGGAGATGGGCCCCGGCGTAGGGCTTCGCCCGCCTACGGCTCGCCGGGGTGACGGTTGAGCGTTTCGGGATGGGGCCGAAGCGCAACTACATCCGCCACGGCGGAAAGCGCCGCGCCTCGCCGGCGGCATAAAGGCAGATGCGGTTACCGGCGGGATCGGTCAGCCGGGCTTCGCGCCACAACCAATCCTCATCCTGTGGCATTTGATCGATCACCAGCCCGGCCGCTGCCAACTCTGCCACCCATGCATCGAGCCGCAGCGATTCCAGATAGACGGTGACGCCGCCGGCTTGCCCATCGCCGACATGGATCGACAGCGTGACGCCATTGCCGGCCTCGAACCGGGCATAGAAATTGTCCGGACTGTCCACGATCAGGCGCAGGCCCAGTTGCCGATAAAAGGCGATCGAAGCGGCGTAGTCCGTGGCCGGCACGGTGATCTGATTCAACGCCGGCGCCGGCGCGGTGATGTCATTGATCACCTGGCCATGCCCCATCGGCCCATGCCCTTGCCCCAGCCCGGGCGCCGAACGCAGCGCCAGCCGCACATAGATCCGCGCGCGTTTCACGGCTTCGGGCAGCGAGAGCCCCTGCCCCAGCCCACACGCCAGCGCGCTCGAAAGCGTGCAGCCGGTGCCATGACTGCTCGTCGTGTCGATCTTGGCATCGGTGAAGGCAAGGTGCCCCTGCCGCGTCACCAGCCAGTCGGTGAGTTGGTCGCCTTCCAGATGTCCACCCTTCGCCAGCACGGCTCTCGGTCCGGCATTGAGCAACTCCTGCGCCGCCAGCAGCATGTCGGCGGCATCCTCAACCTCGGTCTCGGTCAGCGCCACCAGTTCCGGCACGTTCGGCGTGATCACCGTCGCCATCGGCAACAGGCGCTGCATCAGCGCCCAGACGGCCTCCTCCTCGATCAGTGACGCGCCGCCCTTGGCGATCATCACCGGATCGAGCACGATCGGCACGCGGCAACCCTCAAGCGCATCGGCGACCGCGTTGATGGTGGCTTCATTGCCCAGCATGCCAATCTTGATGGCATCCACGCCGATATCATCGATGCAGGCGCGGATCTGGCCGGCGACAATCTCGGGCGGCACCGCATGCACGGCGCTTACGCCACACGTGTTCTGCACAGTGATCGCCGTCACCGCCGTCATCGCATAACCGCCAAGCATCGTGATCGTCTTGATATCGGCCTGGATGCCGGCGCCGCCGCCACTGTCCGATCCGGCGATGGCGAGAATCCTAGCGACCATGTTTGCGCTCCGCCGACGCCGGATATTTCGCCAGCGCCGCGCCCACCCGCAGCGGGCGCGGTTGCAGATCGCCGCCGCAATTGGGGCAAACCCCGGCAAGTGGGCCCGTCGTGCAGGCCGTACAGAAGCTGCATTCGAACGAGCAGATATGCGCACCTGCCGCATCCGCCGGCAGATCAGCGCCGCAGCGTTCGCAATCGGGCCGCAGTTCCAGCATCAGGCGGCCGCTGCCGCAACAGCCGCACAGATATCATCGACCACGCGGCCGACCAGCGCCTTGTCCTCGCCTTCGGCCATCACCCGGATCAGCGGCTCGGTGCCGCTCTTGCGGATCAGTAGGCGCCCCTGCCCGGCCAGTTTCGCCTC
>NZ_JAUMBI010000048.1:1855-28692 GCF_032115815.1 Sandarakinorhabdus sp. | reverse complement strand
TTTGGCGCGCAACGCCGATCTTTTTATCTTCGCTTGGCGAAGCAGCAGCCATTCGGCATTTTACTGCATCAAAGACGCAATGGGTGCGCGAGATCCGATCATGGCCGCAGGAAAGGGATCCGCCAGCATTGTGCGGGCGGTGATCGACGCGGTGCAATGATCAACGATATATACGGCTTTACTGTCGGGCCCAAAGCGCCCTCTTGCAAAGGGTAGGTCGCCCCGCTGGACCCGCAATTGTGAATCGGCGCCGAAGCGGGACCCCCCGCTTATGCGGCGCATGTGCTTACAGTTGTTCAAGAAAGCCATTTTTCGCGGGCTTTCGATAGGCGCCGATCGGAACCCAATACAACTTGAGATTCCAGGACAATTGGAGGTGTTTAGGCCGCTAATTATGGGGTCCCGCTTTGGCGCCTACTTGCAACTCTGCCTTCCCTAGCAGAAGGAGCGCACGTTTCTATCCCACCGCGAATCTGTCACGCCTGATTGCTATCTGATTGCTAGGTGAGCCATGAGAGAACCAAGGATGGCTCGCGCGACCTCTAAGTCTTTGAAAATATGGTGGACGCACCAGGGCTCGAACCTGGGACCCGCTGATTAAGAGTCAGCTGCTCTACCGACTGAGCTATACGTCCAAACGCTTGCGAAAGCGTGAGATCGGGCGGCGGAGCCGTCCGGTCGGGAGCGGGCGATTAGCAGGGGGGTGGGGGGTTGTAAACCGGTTTTTTGTGAATTGGCGTCAGCCAACGCGCGATCAGTCAAACCGGGGACGGTTGGCGCGGGCGATGCCCATCACCACGCCCAGCAGGATCATCACTGTCATCATCGCACTGCCGCCCCAGCTGATCAGCGGCAGCGGGATGCCCACAACCGGCGCAAGGCCCATCACCATCATCATGTTGATCGCCAGATAGAAGAATAATGTGGCGGTGAGGCCAAGGCTGAGCAGGCGCTGGAACTGGCTGCGGGCATTGATCGCCGTGCGGATGCCCCAGGCCAGCACCAGGCCATAGAGGATGATGACGAACAGCCCGCCCATCAGGCCCCATTCTTCGGCCATGGTGGCAAAGGCGAAATCGGTGTGGAGTTCGGGCAGATAATCAAGGTGG
This sequence comes from Sandarakinorhabdus sp., assembly GCF_032115815.1. Taxonomy (GTDB): domain Bacteria; phylum Pseudomonadota; class Alphaproteobacteria; order Sphingomonadales; family Sphingomonadaceae; genus Sandarakinorhabdus. The sequence continues at coordinate 27,583 of NZ_JAUMBI010000048.1, read as the reverse complement.
CTCTGGGTGCCGTTGAGGAAGCCCTTGCCGGAAAGGCCGCCCGAACCGATGGCGATCTTGCTTTGGGTGATGTGATAGCCGGCGCCGCGTGGATCGCTTTCGGGATCAAGGAAGATCAGCACGCGCTTGCGCTGATAATCATGCAACATTGACCAGGCCACCGGCAGCATTGCTGCCACCGCCGCGGCCGCCGTGCCGAACAGCCACAGCCGCACGCCGGCCAGGAACAGCACCACCACGCCGCCGAACAGGATGGACAAGGCCGTGCCCAGATCGGGTTGCAGCATCACCAGCCCCACCGGCATGGCGATCAGCGCCAGCGCCGGGATGAGCACATCGGGCCGGCTTTCGTAGCCCTTGGGGACATATTGATAGTAACGCGCCAGCACCAGCACGATGGCCAGTTTCATCATTTCCGATGGCTGGAACTGGATGATACCCAGATCGAGCCAGCGCTGGCTGCCGCCGCGCACGGCGCCGGCCAATTCCACGCCTACCAGCGCCACCAGCAGCGTGATGTAGATCGGCCAGGCCCAGCCCAGCCAACGTTCGGGCGGCACCAGCGCCAGCGCCAGCGCGCCCACCAGCAGGATGGCAAAGCGCACCCCCTGTTTCAGCGCCCAGGGATCGAGCGAGCCGCCACCGGCGGAATAGAGCACGACCAGGCCAAAGCCGGCGATGGCGCAGATTAGCAGCACCACCCCCCAAGGCAGGCGGGCCAGTTCGCGGCGCCAGGGTCCGTTGAGCAGATCCATCGGTGTTATTCGGGTTCGCGCAGGGGTTGCGGCGCGTCGGCGTCGGCAATTTCGAACAGCGGCGGCTTGATGTCGAGCTTGAGCCAGCTTGGCATCATCTGGCGGGTTTCGCTGGCGATGCTGGCGGCGGCTTCGCCCGCTTGCCGCGCGGCGCGGCTTCGGGCGGCTTCGGCCTCGATCGGCGGCAGCACGGCCAGTGCGCGTTCGGGTTCGAACAGGAAACTGAGGACGTCGCGCGCGATGGGGGCGGCATAGCGGCCGCCGGCGATGCCATGTTCGATGATCACCGAACACGCATAGCGCGGGGCATCGGCCGGGGCAAAGGCGACGAACAGCGCATGGTCACGCTGCTTCCACGGCAGCGCTTCGTTGCGGATCACACCGCGCTTGCGTTCAGCAGCCGAGATGCGGCGCACCTGGGCGGTGCCGGTCTTGCCGGCGAACAGCACGTCGCCGATCGGGCTGCGCGCGGCGCGGGCGGTGCCGTAACCGGCGTTGACCACGTCCACCATGCCCTGGCGCACGAGGGCCAGATGCGCCTCTGGGACGCCAAGCGACGGGAATTGCGGCGCCGGGCCATCCGCGGTCAGGCGCGGCATCACTTCACGGCCGCTGGCCAGCCGCGCCGTCATCACCGCCAGCTGCAGCGGGTTGGTGATGATATAGCCCTGGCCGATCGAGGCATTCAGCGTCTCGCCCTCGCGCCAGTCTCCCTTTTTGGGATCAGGGCCATAGCGCCGTTGTTTCCACGCCTTGTCGGGCACGATGCCCTTGGTCTGGCCGGGCAGCGGCAGCGGATATTCCTGGCCCAGCCCCAGACGGCGGGCCATGGCGGCAATGGCATCGATGCCCACTTTGCGCCCCATGACATAGAAATAGGTATCGCAGGAAAGCGGCAGAGCCCGGTGCATGTTGACGCCGCCGTGGCCGCGCCTTGCATGGCAGTGCCAGGTGTTGTTGCCCAGCCGATAGGCGCCGGAACAGCCCACAGTGTCGCCGGGATCGATGCCGGCTTCCAGCGCCGCCAGCGTGGTCACCATCTTGAAGGTGGAGCCGGGCGGATAGAGGCCCATCGCGCTCTTGTTCAAGAGCGGGGTGTGATCATCCTTCTGGAGGGCGTTCCACAGCTTTGCCGGCACGCGGCGCGAGAAGATGTTGGGATCATAGGCCGGCATGGAGACCATGCACAGCACGTCGCCCGTGATGACATCCATGACGACGACGCTGGCCGAATTGTCCCCCAGCCGGCGCGCGGCATAATCCTGCAGATCCCGATCGATGGTGAGGCGAAGCGTGTCGCCGGGCTTGTCGGCATTGGTGCCCAGTTCGCGCACCAGTTCGCCGCGGGCGGTGATCTCGACGCGGGAAGAACCGGCGGTGCCGCGCAGTTGTTTGTCGGCAAAACGTTCGATCCCATCCTTGCCGATACGGAAGCCCGGATAGATCAGCAGCGGGTTCCTTTCCTCGCGATATTGTTCCGGGGTCGGCGCGCCGACATAGCCGACCAGGTGGGCGAAATGATCAGCCTCGGGATAGAAGCGCGAGAAGCTTTGCACCGGGGTGACGCCGGGCAGGGTGGCGAGGCGCACGTTGCAGGCGGAAAACTCCCGCCAGCTGAGATTCTGGCGCACCACAACCGGCATGAAGCTGGGCTGGGTGGCGCAATCGTCGCGGATGCGGGCGTCTTCGGCCAGATCGATATCGATAACGGCGCGGATAGCGACCAGCGTTGCATCCAGATCGTCCACCTCGGCCGGGCGCAGTTCCAGCCGGTAATCCGGGCGGTTCAGGGCGATGGGCTTGCCGTGGCGATCGACGATCCAGCCGCGCCTTGGTGGGATCAGCCGATCTTGGACGCGGTTGGCCTGCGCGCGCAGCTGGTATGTTTCGCCTTCGAACACGGCGAGCCAGGCCATGCGCCCGGCCAGCAGCGCACCGGTGCCGGCCATGCCCGCGCCCAGCAGCAGGGCGCGGCGCGAAAACGCCATGCGGCGAACGGGATCATCCATGGCGCCAGTGGGGTGCAGAGGCCGCCAGCCGGCGCTGAATGGCGGCGCACAGGCGCACCACCATCGGCCACGCCGCCACGCTGGTGAGCCATTGCCACAGCAGCGGGAGCACCGGGGTCGACCGCCCGGCCAGCGCCATCAGCGGCCCGGTGAGCAGCGCAAAGCCCAGCAGCACGGCAGTCACCAGCAGCCAATCAAACAGCGAACCATGGCGCCCGAACATCTGCCCAGCCAGTCGCATCGTGCCAGTGGCCAGTGCAAACAGCGTGGCGTTGACGCCCACAGGCTGCCCGAAAAGCAGATCGGCCAACGCCCCGATGCAGAAGGCCACCCACGGCGCCATCAGCGCCGGTTGCAGCATCGCCCACACCAGCACGGCCATCAGCGCCAGATGCGGCATCGCCGGCAGGCTGATCGGCAGCGGCGCCAGCATCAGCACCAGCAGCGCCACGCTGGTCAGCGCCGGTACGGCATAGCGCCACAACGACAATATCCAGCGCCGGCGTTCGATCGCGGTCATCAGCAGGGCAGGGGGTGGCGGGGTGGCGATCATGGGCGGGCCAAATCAATTCGCCGGCGGTTCGTTGGTGCGCAGGCGCGGTGGCGGCGCGCCGCGGGTGCGGGCTTCCACCGGCACCGGTGCATCGAACACCGGGCCCTGCGGCCTTGTATCGGGGATGGGCAGCCAGCCGCGCTCCACCGTGACAAAGCCGCCGCCCAGCGGGCTGGTGGCGAGACGGATCAACGGGCCATCAGCGCGTGGATCAATCACCACGCCCACCGGCACACCCGGCGGATACACACCGCCATCGCCCGAGGTGACGATGCGATCACCGGCGACCAGCGCCAGTTCCGGCCCGATGCGATCGGTAAGCAGCAGGGTGGGCAGGTTGCGCCCGACGGCAAGCCCGCTCTGCCCAGTGCGCTCGACGATCACCGGCACACGGCTCAGCGGATCGGTCAGCAGCAGTACCCGGGCTGATTGGCGGCCCACTTCCAGCGTGCGGCCCACCAGGCCTTCGGCGCCAATCACCGGCATGTCGCGGGTGATGCCATCGCTGCTGCCCACGGCCAGCATGGCGGTGCGGGCAACACTGCCCGATGTGGCGGCGGCGATGCGGGTGGTGACGACAACGGTGCGGCTGGGTTCACGCACGGCCATCAGCCGTTTCAGCTGCTGCAGTTCGCGCTGTCCGTTGCGGGCGGTGCGCAGCCGGGCATTGGCCTTGTCCAGCTCGGCTTCCAGTTGGTCAGCCCGTGAGACAGCGCCGAAATAATCGTCGACATCGCCGCCCAGCTTGGCGGCGCCATCGATCGGCGCGCGCACCACCGACCACAGCGGCGCGACAATATCGGTGGCCGCCGCGCGCACGCCGCTGGCCGTTTCGGGATTGACGCGCGCCACCAGCAGCAGGATCAGCCCAGCCGCGATCACGCCGCCCGACACCACGGCCGAAACCAGGGCAAGATTCTGCTCCCGCCGGATGGCGGTGGGGCGGCGAGGGGCGGGAGTCCAGTCCATGGGTCCCCGAATGGGTTGCAGCTCAGGCGGTGATCAGCACACCGCGATACATCGGATCTTCCAGCGCGCGGCCGGTGCCGATGGCAACGCAGGTGAGCGGTTCGTCGGCGACGCTGACCGGCAGACCGGTGGCTTCGCGCAGCACGACATCAAGTTCGCCCAGCAAGGCGCCGCCGCCGGTGAGCACGATGCCCTGATCGACGATATCGGCGGCCAGTTCGGGCTGGGTGTTCTCCAGCGCGGCGCGCACGCCTTCCACGATGGTCGCCACCGGTTCGGCCAGCGCCTCGGCAACCTGGCCCTGGTTGATCTGGATCTCGTTCGGCACGCCATTCATCAGGTCGCGGCCCTTGATGAAGATGGTCTGGCCAATACCATCGGCCGGCTTCTTGGCGGTGCCGATTTCCTTCTTGATGCGCTCGGCAGTGGCTTCGCCGATCAGCATGTTGAAGTTGCGGCGCACGTAGTTGATGATGGCTTCATCCATCTTGTCCCCACCGACGCGCACGCTGGTGGTGTAGGCAAGGCCCTTCAGCGACAGCACGGCAACTTCGGTGGTGCCGCCGCCGATATCGACGACCATCGAACCGATCGGTTCGGTGACGGGCATGCCGGCGCCGATCGCGGCGGCCATCGGCTCTTCGATCAGATAGACCTGGGTGGCACCGGCGTTGTTGGCGGCATCTCGGATGGCGCGCTTTTCCACGCTCGTCGAACCCGACGGCACGCAGATGACGATTTCCGGATAGCGGCCGAAACGGCTGGTCTGCACCTTCTTGATGAAGTGCTTGATCATCTGTTCGGCGACATCGATGTCGGCGATCACACCGTCACGCAAGGGGCGGATGCACTCCACGTTGCCGGGCGTGCGGCCCATCATCACCTTGGCTTCGTTGCCAACCGCCTTGACGATCTTGTTGCCGCGAATGGTCTCGATGGCGACCACGCTGGGCTCGTTCAGAACGATACCGCGGCCGCGCACATAGACGAGCGTGTTGGCCGTACCGAGATCGATGGCCATATCCTGAGAGAGGAAGGAAAACATCCGGCTGAAAGGCGACATGATGGGGATTTTACCAAGGCATGAGCAGGGGATTCGCGGGGGCGCGAACAATTCGCCGGCTTTGGCCCCGAATGGCGCTTTTTGCAAGGGTGAAGGCCAAAGTGGAACGCAGGAGACATGACACTGCGCTCAACTGCCCCTATTAAGCGGCGGTGCCCATTCGTCGCCTGCCTGAAACCCTGATCAACCGCATCGCCGCCGGCGAGGTTGTGGAACGGCCGGCCAGTGCCGCCAAGGAACTGGTGGAAAATGCCCTGGATGCCGGCGCCCGGCGCATCCGGGTGAGCCTGGTGAACGGCGGCATCGATGGCCTGGAAGTGGCGGATGACGGCATTGGCATGGCTCCGGATCAATTGCGGCTGGCCATCGAGCGCCACGCGACGTCGAAGCTGCCCGACGAGGATCTGCAAGCCATTGATACCATGGGGTTTCGCGGCGAGGCGCTGCCGTCCATCGGCTCAGTCACCACCCTGTCCCTGACCAGTCGGCCTGAAGGCGGCGAAGGCTGGCGGCTGGTGGTGGATAATGGCCGCATCGTCCACGATGGCCCGGCCAGTGCGGCGCCGGGCACGGTGGCGCGGGTGGATGGCCTGTTCGCCCAGGTGCCGGCCCGGCGCAAGTTCCTGAAATCACCGCGTTCCGAGCTGGCGGCCTGCCTTGATCATATCCGCCGGCTGGCGATGGCGCGGCCCGAAGTGGGCTTCGTGGTCGAGCATGAAGGCCGGCGCCTGCTCAACTTGCCGCCGTTGCCCGATGCCTCGCCCGGGTCGACGCTGGCGCGGCTGGCGGCGATCATCGGGCCTGATTTTGCCGGCAATGCCGTGGCGGTCGATCTGGAACGGGATGGCCTGCATCTGGCCGGTCTGGCCGGCATCCCGACGTGGAACCGCGGCGTTTCCGATCACCAATATCTGTTTGTGAATCAACGGCCTGTGAAGGATCGCCTGCTGGTGGGCGCGCTGCGCGGGGCCTATCAGGATCTGCTCGCCCGCGATCGCCATCCCGTTGTGGCGCTGTTTCTCGATGTGCCGTCCGACTTCGTGGATGTGAACGTCCACCCCGCCAAGACCGAGGTGCGCTTCCGCGATGCGGCGCAGGTGCGCGGCATGATCGTTTCGGGGCTGCGCCGCGCCTTGGATGAAGCCGGGCACCGGGCCAGCACCCAGGTTTCCGGCGCGGCATTGGCGGCGTTCGTGTCGGAACCGCTGCCGGCTGCTGGCGTTTCGTGGCCGGCCGCTGCCGGTGGTGATCCGGGCGCTGGCGGCACGATGACTTTTGCTGGCGGCGCTGCGCCAGCGGCTGGCTGGGCCGAAGCGCCGCGCCTGTTCAACCAATTGCCGCCGGCTTTTGCAGCCTCCGGCCCGGCTGCCGTCCCCGCGCCGCCGCCCCAGCAATTCCCTTTGGGGGCAGCGCGCGGGCAGGTCGCCGCCACCTATATCGTCGCTGAAACCGACGACGCGCTGATCATCGTCGATCAACACGCCGCCCATGAACGCCTGACACTTGAACGCATGAACCGCGCGCTGGCCGGCGGTGCCGTCGCGCGCCAGGCGCTGCTGGTACCGGAAGTGGTGGAACTGGACGAGATCGGCGCCGGGCGGGTGGCCGACCGCGCCGATGAGCTGGCCGAACTTGGCCTTGAGGTCGAAGCCTTCGGCCCCACCGCCATATTGGTCCGCGCGACGCCGGCGCTGCTCGGCACGTGCGACGTGAAGGGCCTGATCACCGATCTTGCCGACGATCTTTCCGCCTTCGGCCGCGCGCTGAGCTTGAAGGAGCGCCTGGACGGCGTCGCCGCCACCATGGCCTGCCACGGCAGCGTCCGCGCCGGCCGACACCTGAGCATCGCCGAAATGAACGCCCTGCTCCGCGAAATGGAAATCACTCCGCATTCCGGCCAATGCAACCACGGCCGCCCCACGTGGGTGCGGCTCGCCAAGACCGACATCGAGAAATTGTTCGGCCGCCGTTGATCCGCGCCTGCGTGGTTTCCGACACTTCCTGCCGGCTGTTGCCGCGCTATCCTCCCGATTTTCAGGAGAGCAGCCATGCCAGGTGGGGATATGCGGATCGAGGATCATGGCCCGGCGCCACAATCCTTCGACATCGAACGGGCAGCGATCGAGAACCACCATTACCGCTCGGTCGCGTGGAGCGGCCGGCATCTGCAAGTCACGCTTATGTCCATCCCGGTTGGCGGCGAAATCGGCCTGGAGTCGCACCCCGATACCGATCAGTTTCTCCGCCTTGAAACTGGCGAAGGCCGTGTGTTGATGGGGCCCGCCAAGGATCAGATGACCTTCGACGAAAAGGTCTCGGATGGCTGGTGCGTGCTGGCGCCGGCGGGAAGCTGGCACAACATCATCAACATCGGCGGAGATCCCCTGCAACTCTACACGATTTATTCCCCGCCCCACCACGCGCCCGGCAGGGTGCAGGCCACGGCCGCGATCGCCAGCTCCGACCCGGAAGACTCGCCCGCCGACTGGTCCGTGCAGTCAGGCCACGCGCCGGATGAACACGGCTGATGCGGCTTTGAAATTCCTCCGCCTGGCCCTGATACTGGGCCTCTGCCTGACAGGAGCCTGTGCCATTGCCACCGAAGAACCCGCTTTCACCGTCAGCCTTGCGCAAGGCGACTGCGAAGTGCGCGAATATCCGGCACTGGTCGTGGCGGAAGTGTCGGTCACCGGTGACCGCAAGGCCGCCGCGAGCGCCGGGTTTCGCCTGCTTGCCGGCTATATCTTTGGTGGCAACACCGCCCGGCAGAAAATCGCCATGACAGCGCCAGTGGTGCAAGCACCGGCAGCCGGCCAAAAAATCGCGATGACGGCCCCTGTGTTGCAAAGCGGCGGTGACGGCCAGTGGGTCATCCGCTTCATCATGCCCCGCGGTGCCACGCTGGAAAGCTTGCCGCGGCCGAACGACCCCGAAGTTCACCTGCACGCCATCGCGCCGGCGCGCATGGCCGTGATCCGCTTCAGCGGCCTGGCCGGCCCGGATGCCATCACGGCGAACACTGCCGCCTTGTCGGCCTTCATCACGGCGCAGCATCTGCAGGCGATCGGCCCGGTGTCCCTGGCGCAATATGATCCGCCCTGGAAACTCTGGTTTCTGCGCCGGAACGAGTTGATGATCCCGGTTGCGCCAGCGGCGCAAGGCTGAACGGACGGGTGACCGGCCCTGCTAGGGGCGCAACGTCAGCTTCTGGAGGCGCCAGTTGAGCAGTTCCGCCACATACAACTCATTCTCGGACGGACAGGCGATTTCGTGGATCCAGCCGAACTGCTTGATCTGCTTGCCCGATCCGCCCAGCCAGCCGAGCACCTTGCCATCCAGTGACAGCTTGTAGATGCGGCCGGGCCAGGCATCGGAAACATACAGCAGCTGTTTGCCGCCGGGCCCCGGCGGGGTGATGCACACCGCCCACGGCGCGCCGGGCATCATCGTTTTGGTTGTCGCGGCATCCGGCCCGGCAGCGGGCACGGCCGGGCGGTTGCCGATGGCAACGGGCGCATCGGACGGGGCGGGAACATTGATCTGGATGATGCGCAGCAGCTTGCCGCCCGTATCGAACACCTGGATGCGGCGGTTGCCGCGATCGGCGACATAGATCTGGTCACGTGCATCGACGGCGATCGAATGCAGCGTGTTGAACTGCCCGGGCTCACTGCCGAAGCTGCCCCAACTGCCCAGCCAGCGGCCATCGGGGGCCACCTTGGCGACACGGGAATTGATGTAGCCATCGCTGATATAGGTGTTGCCCTGGCTGTCCCACGCCATGTCGGTCACTTCGCGGAACTGGCCGTCTACCGCTGGCAGCGGCGGCTTGGGATGTTCCAAGGGGCGGGCGTTTTCGTCGCTGGCTTCGGGCTTGCGGCCAAAGACCATGGCGACGCGGCCGGCGGGATTGAACTTCACCACCATGTTGGAGCCCTTGTCGGCCACCCAGATGTTGCCGCCGGCATCGACGCGCGTCGCATGGGCGTAGGACCAGGCGTAGAGATTGTGCCCGATCTCGCGCACATAACGGCCATTGGCATCGAATTCGAGCAACTGGGCGGCGGCAGCGGCATAGGCCGGGCCCTGCGTGTTGCCGCGCTGGAAGACGTAGACCTGGCCGGCCTTGCCGAGCGCGACGCCGGCCACTTCGCCCATGTGGAGATCAGCCGGCGGTTTGAGGAAATCGACGGCGTCGAAGCGGATTTCCGGCGCCTCCTGGGCGGCGCTGGCCGAGGCCAGCAGCAGGGCACAAAGTCCAATCGCGCGCAGCATGATGCGTCTCCCCCCATCAACTTTTGCGCAGCATAACAGTCTGCACGCTGCTGTGTAGCTGGCTTCACAGCGAGGGGCGCTCCGCAAACATCCGGATATTGCGAACCACTTGCATTAGCGGCCAGGATCGTTGATAACGCTTCGCAGTAACGCCACTCGACTCGCGAGGGAAACGTGATCGTCTGTGTCTGCAATGCGCTGAAGGAACGGGATGTCCGCGAAGCCGCGCGGATCGCCGGCAAATCGTGCCCGAAGGCGGCTTATGCGCAGCTGGGCTGCAAGGTGAAGTGCGGGCAGTGCCTGCCGTTCGCCAAGGAAATCCTGGCGGACGCGCGCAGCTTCGCCTGAACGCGCTCGACTGAAACGGGCCGCTGCTAATGCAAGTGCGTTGCAGTAATAAGTATCAGAAAAACCACGACTTTTCTTGACTCAGATCAAGATTTGCGCCATGGCGGACCCAGCAAAGGGAGACAGGCCATGCGCGGTGACGCCAAGGTGATCGAATTTCTGAATGCCGTGCTCAAGGGTGAGCTGACGGCGGTGAACCAGTATTGGCTGCATTATCGCCTGCTCGACAATCTGGGCATCAAGAAACTGGCCGATTACGAACGGCACGAATCCATCGACGAGATGAAACACGCCGACAGGCTGATGGAGCGCATCTTCTTCCTGGAAGGCCTGCCCGGCATGCAGGCGCTCAATCGCCTGCGCATCGGCGAGACGGTGGAAGAGGTGCTGCAGGCTGATCTGGAGCTGGAATTCGAGGCCATCGCGCTGCTGAAGGATGCCATCGAGCATTGCGAGAAGGTGCGCGATTTCGCGTCGCGCGATCTGTTTGCCGAAATCCTCAGTGCCGAGGAAGAGCATGTGGACTTCATCGAGACGCAGCAGGAAATGATCCGGCAGATGGGCCTGGCCAATTATATCCAGCTGCAATCGCGGCCAGCGGGGGATTGAGGCGGCCGCATCCCAACGAAAAAGGGCCGCCGTGGGATGCCACGGCGGCCCTTTTGCTGTTAGTGCGAAAGATCAGCGGGTGGAAGCGTAGAGGCTCCACAGATCGGCGATATCCTTCATGCCGCTCTTTTCGTTCACCGTCTTGAACGTGGCGATGGCGGCGGCCTTCTGGCCACCACGGGTGGCCGCGATGCCCTTGAACACGCGGGCATAATCGGCATCCAGGCCGTTGGCGGCAATCGCCTTGTCATAAGCGGCGATCGCCTTGGCATAATCACCCAGGCCCAGATAGGCGTTGCCGCCCTTGAAGGCCGTGGCCGGCGCGGCCGACAGCTTCACGGCTTCGGCGGCTTCCTTGCTAACGCCGACCGCAGCAGCGGCGGCCAGCTTCTGGCTCATGGGATCGCCGCCACCCCCGACCTTGTCCAACGCGGCCTTGGCGACGGCAGCCTGGCCATTGATCAGGGCCAGGCGGGCGAAATCCTGATAATCGCTGGCGCGTTCCAGCGTGCCAGTGGTGAACATCAGATGGTACAGCCCGAGCTTGGCTTCCGAACGCATGTTGTGGCTCTGAAGCTCGGTCAGCAGGACCTTCCAGCGCGCCGCCGACGGATCAGACTTGATCAGGCGGGTGGTGGTGGCCAGATAGGCCTGCTTGTCGCCCGACTTGAACTGGGCGCCGGCCAGGTTTTCCAGATAGACGGCCTTGGGGCCGTTGCTCTTGATGAGGGCGTTGTAGGCAGCGATCGCAGCCTTGTGGTTGCCCTGGCGGGTCATCGCCTGCGCCACCATGATCTGGCTGGCTTCACCGGGGCACTTGCGGGCAATGGCGACAGCCTTGTCGAGTTGGCCGGCACGATAATAGAGCGGGCCAAGCTGGTTGCACGGGGCGCCAACCTGTTCCAGCGCGGCAGCGGCCTGGCCATATTGACCGACAGCGGTGAAGGCAAAGCCGGCCATCTGGGCAGTCTTTTCCCGCTCTTCAGCGGTGCTGGCGGCGGCGCGGGCCTGGCCGATGGCAGCGGCAACACCGGCGGCATTGCGCGACTTGGCGGCAGCGGCGGCGGCGTTGAGCGCCTTGCCCACGGCAGGCGACACGGCGGCCGCAGCCGGGGTGGCGACAGCCAAAAGGCTTGCAGCGATCAGCAGGCGGGCATCAATCTTCATTGGCGATCCTTGGCTGTTCTCGTCCAAAAATTCAGAACCTGCGGCCTGCGTGGCCACCGGTCCGCGAACCAAGATGGTCTACAGGGGGTTACTGGCCGATGAATGGCCGCTGCGAATCCCCTTGAGCCCCTCCCTGAGCGCGAAGGGCAGCCCATAACGGAAGTTTTGCGCCTTGCAACCGGGCAAAACGCCCCGGTCCGCCATAGTGTCGCAGCCGTTCGGGCCGGGCGGTTGCATGGGCGCGATGAAGCGCCTAATCGGCGGCGCACAACGAGATCCATCGGGAGAGGGACCATTCGCGCTTTCATCTTTCCGGGCCAAGGCAGCCAATCGGTGGGCATGGGCAAGGGCCTTGCCGACGCCAGCCCCCACGCCCGCGCCGTGTTCCAGGAAGTGGACGAGGCGCTGGGCCAGCATCTTTCGCGCCTGATGTGGGAGGGGCCGGAGGACGAACTGACCCTGACTGCCAACGCGCAGCCGGCGATCATGGCGGTGGGCATGGCCTGCCTTCGCGTGCTGGAAAACGAAGCCGGGGTTCGGCTGGCGGACAAGGCGGCCTATGTGGCGGGCCATTCCTTGGGCGAATATACCGCCCTGTGCGCCGCCGGCAGCCTGGGCCTCGCTGATACTGCCCGCCTGCTGCGGCTGCGTGGGACAGCGATGCAGGCCGCGGTGCCGCCGGGCGTGGGCGCCATGGCAGCGTTGCTGGGCCTGGATTTCGAAACCGTGCAGGCGATTGCCGTGGAGGCTTCCCAGGGCCAGGTGTGTGCAGCGGCCAACGACAACGCCACCGGCCAGGTCGTCGTGTCCGGCCATGTCGAGGCCGTGGCCCGCGCCATGAACCTCGCCAAGGCCAAGGGCGCGCGCCATTCGGTGCTGCTGCCGGTTTCCGCACCGTTCCACTGCCCGCTGATGCAGCCGGCCGCCGACGCAATGGCCGAAGCATTGGCGGCAGCCCCGCTGACCGCGCCGACGGTGCCGCTGGTTGCCAATGTGACGGCAGCGCCAGTGACCGATCCCGATGTGATTCGCACCCTGCTGGTCGAACAGGTGTGCGGCACCGTGCGCTGGCGGGAATCGGTGCTGGCCATGGCTGCGCTGGGCGTGACCGGTTTCGTCGAACTGGGCGGCAAGGTGCTCGGCCCGATGATTCGGCGCATCACGCCCGACGTGCCGACCATCACCGCCGCCGACATGTCCGGCGTAGAAGCCATCGCTGCTGCGATCGCCTGAAGGAGCACAAACATGTTTGATCTCACCGGCATGACCGCCCTTGTTACCGGCGCGTCCGGCGGCATCGGCAGCGCGATTGCAAAGGCATTGGCTGCCCGCGGGGCCCGCGTTGCCCTGTCTGGCACCCGCGCCGAAGCGTTGGCCGCCGTTGCAGCCGAATGCGGCCCCGATGCCGTGATCCTGCCATGCAACCTGTCCGACAGCGCCGCTGTTGATGCGCTGGTGCCGCAGGCGGTTGAGGCACTGGGCGGCCGGCTGGATATCCTGGTCGCCAACGCCGGCATCACGCGCGACAATCTGGCGATGCGCATGAAGGATGATGAGTGGGCGGACGTGATCCGCATCAACCTCGAAGCCACCTTCCGCCTCTATCGAGCCGCCGCCAAACCAATGATGAAGCAGCGCTTTGGCCGAATGATCGCCATCACCAGCGTGGTGGGCGTGACGGGCAATCCGGGCCAAGCCAATTATGCGGCGTCCAAGGCCGGGCTGATCGGCATGTCGAAGGCGCTGGGCCAGGAACTGGCATCGCGGAACATCACGGTGAACTGCGTGGCGCCGGGGTTCATCGTTTCGGCGATGACCGATGCGTTGCCCGACGCGCAGAAGGATGCGCTGACGGGGCGGATTCCGGCGGGGCGGCTGGGTGAAGGCGCGGATATTGCGGCGGGGGTGGTGTATCTGGCGTCGAAGGAAGCCAGCTATGTCACGGGGCATACGCTGCACATCAATGGCGGGATGGCGATGCCCTGATGGGCGCGGCCGGCGGCAGGGCCGCCGGGTCCGTCCGCTTGGCTGCGCCATGCACGCAGGCCACGCTGCGCTCTTGCCACAATTTCGCCATCACGCTACTGCCGCCGGGTAACTGTTAGCCAACCACCGGCGATGCTTCGCCGCGATAACAAGGGAAGAAAACCATGAGCGATGTCGCCGAGCGCGTGAAGAAGATTGTTGTCGAGCATCTGGGCGTGGAAGCCGACAAGGTGACCGAAGCCGCCAGCTTCATCGACGATCTGGGCGCCGACAGCCTCGACACCGTCGAGCTGGTGATGGCCTTCGAAGAAGAATTCGGCGTGGAAATCCCCGACGATGCCGCCGAAAAGATCCTCACCGTGGCCGATGCGATCAATTTCATCGGTGCCAACGGCAAGTGATTTCGGGCTGAAGGCCGCGCCTGCCGCGGCCTTCGCGCCTTGTTGACAGGGCTGGCCGGCGGTGCCGGCAAAATACTGGAACGGCCCATCGCTTGAACAGAAGCGGCGGGCCGTTTCGTGCCAAATGGGCCTTTCCTTTCCACAGGTGGCCCAACCCCCCAGCACCGGCAGGGCAGGCCGGTCGCGCAGAAGAATGGATTGCCGATGCGCCGTGTCGTCATCACTGGTCTGGGCCTGGTCACCCCGTTGGGTGCGAATGTCGAAACCGTCTGGGCCAACATCCTGGCCTCGCAATCGGGAGCCGGCCCGATCACCCGCTTTGATGCGTCGGATCAGCTGTGCCGCATCGCCTGTGAAGTGAAGGCCGGCGACGGCACCGGCCTCACCTTCGATGCCAACAAGCGTGTTGATTACAAGGTGCAGCGCCAGGTTGATCCGTTCATCGTCTATGGCATCGATGCCGCTGGCCAGGCCATTGAAGACGCCGGCCTGACCGACATGACCGAGGAAGAGCGCTTCCGCGCCGGCTGCTCCATCGGCAGCGGCATCGGCGGCCTGCCGGGCATCGCCAGCGAATCAATCGTGCTGCACGAAAAGGGCCCGCGCCGCGTGTCACCGCACTTCGTGCACGGCCGGCTGATCAACCTCATCTCCGGCCAGGTTTCGATCAAATATGGCCTGATGGGCCCCAACCACGCGGTCGTCACCGCCTGCTCCACCGGCGCCCACGCCATTGGTGACGCGGCGCGCATGATCGCGCTGGATGATGCCGATGTGATGCTGGCCGGTGGTTCGGAAAGCGCGCTGTGCCCGCTGGGCATCGCCGGTTTCGCCCAGGCCCGCGCGCTGTCGACCAATTTCAACGATGATCCCACCCGCGCCAGCCGCCCCTATGACAAGGATCGCGATGGCTTCGTCATGGGCGAAGGCGCCGGTGTGGTGGTGCTGGAAGAATATGAGCGTGCAAAGGCGCGCGGCGCCAAGATTTATGGCGAAGTGATCGGCTATGGCCTGACCGGCGATGCCTATCACGTGACCGCGCCGCATCCGGAAGGTTCGGGCGCGTTCCGTTCGATGGCGATGGCGCTGCGCAAGGCCGGACTGAACCCGGAAGACATCGATTATATCAACGCCCACGGCACCTCGACCCCGATGGGGGACGAGCTGGAACTGGGTGCGGTGAAGCGGCTGTTCGGCAGCGCCATCGACAATGTATCGATGTCGTCCACCAAGTCGGCCATTGGCCACCTGCTCGGCGGGGCAGGTGCCGTGGAAGCGATCTTCTGCCTGCTCGCCCTGCGTGACCAGGTGGCGCCGCCGACGCTGAATCTCGACAATCCGTCGGATGCCTGCATCGGGGTTGATCTGGTGCCGCACGTCGCCAAGCAGCGCCGCATCCGCGCCGTGCTCAACAACTCGTTCGGCTTTGGCGGCACCAACGCGACGCTGGTGATGCGCAGCGTCTGAGCCGGGCGATGCGCCGCGCCTTCCTGGCCTTTGTCGCCCTGCTCTTGCTGGTGGGCGTGCCGTTCGTGCTGGCGCCGTGGTTCGGGTGGGCCAACTCGGCCGGGACGGCGGTTTCATTTGAGGTGAAGCGCGGGGCCAGCCTGTCGGGCGTGGCAAGCGACCTGGAAGATGCCGGCCTTGTTTCGTCTGCCGGGGAGTTCCGCGTGCTGGCCCGCCTGCTGGGCAGCGACGCGCCGGTGCAGGCCGGGCGCTATCGGCTGCGCACCGGCACGGCATGGCGCGATATTCTTGGCCAGCTGCAGAAGGGCGAGGTGGAACGCTTCACCGTGACCATTCCCGAAGGCTGGCCGGCGGTGCTGGTGGCAGAGCGGTTGAACGCGGTGCCGGGCATGAAAGGCAAGGCCGCGGTGCCGGCCGAAGGCAGTATCTTGCCCGACACCTACGAATATCAGCCCGGTGAGGACCGCGCCGTGGTATTGAAGCGCATGCAGACGGCGATGACCAAGACCCTGGCTGATCTGTGGCCCAAGCGCACGGCGCGGGCCGTGGTGAAGAGCCCGGCGGAAGCCGTGGCGCTGGCCAGCATCGTGGAGAAGGAAACCGGCAAGGCCAGCGAACGTCGCACGATTGCAGGGGTTTACAGCAATCGGCTGCGGATCGGCATGAAACTGGATGCCGATCCCACGGTGATTTACCCGATCACCGCCGGCAAGCCGCTGGGCCGCCGCATTCGCCAATCGGAACTGCGGCGTGACACCGGCTACAACACCTATCTGAAGCCCGGCCTGCCGAAAGGCCCGATCGCCAATCCGGGGCGGGACTCAATCATGGCCGTGCTCGATCCCGCGGAGACGGACGCGCTCTATTTCGTTGCCGATGGCAGCGGCGGGCATGTGTTTGGCAAGACGTTGGCCGAACACAACGCCAATGTGGCGCGCTGGTTTGCCCTGCGCCGCCAGCGCGGTGAGATGTGAGCCCCCGCTCGTTCCCGAACAACGCGCGCCGGGCGGCCCTGAAGCGCCGCAAGGCCGGGCCGCTGATGTGGCTGGCGCGGGCGGCGGCGTTGCCGGTGCTGGCGTGGATGCTGGGCCTGATCTGGTTCAGCCTCACCCTGCCGGGGCCGGCGCCGCTCGCCGTGAAAAGCGATGGCGTGGTGGTGTTGACCGGCGGTGCCGGGCGGTTCCGGCGCGGGCTGGCGGTGGTGGAAGCCGGCGCGGCGCGGCGCATGCTGGTATCGGGTGTGGGCGAGAAGACCAGCCGCCGCCAGCTGGCCGCGGCGTTCGGGGTGGCAACGCGGCGGCTGCGCTCCACCGATCTGGGCTATGAAGCGGTGGACACGCGGTCGAACGCCGAAGAGACCGCGCGCTGGGTGGCAAAGCACGAGTATAAATCGATCCGGCTGGTGACCAGCGCCAGCCACATGCGCCGTGCCCGGCTGGAATTGTCGCGCGTGCTGCCTCCACACGTGAAGGTGCTTTTGGACGCGGTGCCATCGGAACCCAAGGCGCCGGGCCTGGCGTTCGAATATTCGAAGTGGCTGCTGCGCCGGGGTGCGCTGCTGGCGGGGGCGGCGTGATGCGGCATCACCCGCTGGCAACCCTGCTGGCCCTGGTTCGCACCATCATCTTCCAGATCATGTTCATGGGCGGATCGTTGATTTTGGTGCCGCTGGCGCTGCTGCTGGGGCTGCTGGGTTCGGGGGCCAGCCTTTATATCGGCCCGAAGCTGTGGGCGGGCTGGTTCCGCCTGTGCAGTCGCGCCATCACCGGCATCAGGATCGAGATCGACGGCGAGATTCCGTTGGGCCCGCAGTTGTTTGCGCTGAAACATGAAAGTGCGCTGGAAGCCATTCTCACCCTGTGGTGGTTCGAACGGCCGGCGGTGGTGATGAAGCAGGAACTGCGCAAGATCCCGATCTGGGGCCTCGCCTCGGCCCGGCATGGTTCCATCTTCGTCGATCGATCCGGTTCGGCCGGGATGTTGCGCGAGATGATGCGGCAGGCGCAGGCGGCCGTGGCCAGGGGGCGGCCGGTGGTGATCTTCCCGGAAGGCACGCGGGTGCAGGTGGGCGAAACGCCGCCGCTCGCCGCTGGCTTTGCCGGGCTCTACAAGATGCTGAAATTGCCGGTGGTGCCGATCGCGCTCGACAGTGGCAGCGTGTGGCCGAAAAGCTTCATCAAATATCCCGGTACGGTGCACATGAAGGTGGCAGCGCCGATCCCGCCCGGCCTGCCGCGTGACGAGGTTGAGCGCACGGTGCACGCCGCGATCAATGCGCTGCAAGCAGAGGGTCGCACATGAAACGCCGCTGGCCGCTGTTGCTCAGTCTGCTGCCGCTGCTGTTGGGGCTGGCGGCCTATGGCCATTTCTGGCGCGGCTGGGCGGCGGATTTCGAAACCACGCTGGCCGGCTGGTTTCCCGGCCGGCAAGTGCAGGTGACGGGCTTTCCCTATCGGATGGAAGCCGAACTGGCCTGGGTGAAGCTGACGCATGCAGGCGGAACCAGTGTGGCTCTGGCGGTGGAAAAGCTGCGGCTCAACCGCGGGCCGTGGCGACCGGAATTGACCGTATTGCAGGGCCAGGGCGTGGCGCTGGCGGCGGGCGCTGGCGGCCTGCAGGCCCGCGCGGCGGCGGCAACGGCCACGGCCAGCCTGAAGATCGCGCCGGATGCGGCCGGCCTGAACCGGCTGGCCCGCCTGTCGATCGTGCTGCCCGGCGCGACCGGAAATGCCGGCCTTGGCCCGGATTACCGCGCCGACAGCCTTGAACTGCACATTCGCGAGGTGTTTGGCGCCAAGCCCGCCGATCCGGCCAGCCCGCGCCTGGCCCAGCATGGCCAGTTGGTGATCGGCGCCACCGGCTTTGCCTTGGGGCAGGGCGCGCCGATCAGCCTGGCTGCCGATGTGACGGCGCGCGCCGCCGGCCGCATGGACGATTATCGCCGCTGGGCAGACGGCGGCGGCAGCCTTGATCTGGTGATGACCGGCAGCGACGCCACCGGCGAACTCTTCAAGCTGGATGCGACTGTGGTGCCGCTGGCGACTGGGCTGCGGCTGGGCGGCACCATCACCACGGTCTGCCCGATGGCGGTGCAGGCGGCGCTGACCGGCCGCGTGCCGCCGGCCGAACAGCGGCTGCGCAGCGCGGTGCGGCTGGCGCTGGAAACAGCGTTGCCGGCGGGCGGTGCGGTGGCACTTTCGGGCATTCCCGCCGATCTGGCCACGCGCGCCCGCCGCGGGCAATTGCCGGCCTGCCCCCGATTGCGATAGCAGAATGGCCACCCGCCTTGTGGGCGGATGGCCGTGCTGTTGTGTGCGGGCTCTTACTTGGCGACGCCGATGGCGATTTCGCTCACCCAGCCCTTGGTGCCCAGTTCGTCGGCCACTTCCCAGAAGCCGCCTTCCTTGTTGCCGGTGGGATAGAGCATGGCGCCGCCGTCGAGCGGCTTGATCACCTTGGAATTGAGCGCCGGGCCGGCGAACATGCGGCCGGCGTTCTTCATCACCACGGCCTTTTGCGGGGCGGCTTGCCCCACCGCCTCCTGCATGCCGCCCAGATTGGAGACCAGCTTGGTGAAGGCATCGAGATAGGCAAGCGCGATGACCTGGCCGATTTCGGAATCGGCATAACCGCTGGCGCCGCCGGCACCCAGGAAGCCGCCGGCAAAGATGCCGCCGCCGGCCCCGAAGCCGACATCGGTCTTGGTGGAGCGGCCTTCGGTGACGAATTCTTCCGACGACTTGTTGTTGACGACATTGAGCAGCACGTTGGCCGAGCGCTTCTTGATATCGAGCCCGCCGAGCAGCGCGCCGCCGATGCCGGGCACGAAACCGCCAAGCAGGCCGCCGATCTTGAAGCCGCCCTTGTTGCGGTTGGCCGTCACGATATCGGGGATCATGGTGTATTCGGCTTCGACCATCTGGCCCTTGCCGATGGCGCCGCCGCCGCGCAGTTCGCCGCCCGATGCCAGGGCGCGTTCCTGCTGCATGGCGGCCATGCCGCGCTGCGAGCGGTTCACCAGCCGGAAACAGCCGGATTTCTGCGCATAGACGCGCAACAACGCTTCAGGCGAACCGAGGCCGAGATCGCCCCACCAGCGGTTTTCCGGTTCGCCGATGGCCAGCGTGCCGATCGGCTTGCTGCAGGTCGGCAGTTCGGCCACCTTCTTGTCACGGGCCTTTTCGATGCCGCCTTTGCGGCCGGCATCGATCTGGGCGGTGGCCGGAACGGCCGACATTGCCATGGCGGCTGCGGAGATCGCGGCCACGGTCTGGATGATACGCTTCGTCATGAATTCCCCCGAAACAGGCTCTTGGCGTGCAGCGGCCGTTTTCGGCCTGCCGCGCAGTTACGCGACCCAAATACTCTGGACACGGATATCGCATGGCTGCGGCGCAAAAGGCAAAGCCCAAAATGGCAAGCGGCCAGAATCAAGCCCCGGCCGGCATGCCAGCCAGAATCAAGCAGCGCCCGGTTTACCGGCCAAAATCGGGTTTGTCGGTGTCCTGGCCTTCGTCGATCACTTGGCGGCGGATGGCGCGGGTGCGGGTGAACAGGCTTTCAAGCGCGTCGCCTTCGCCCCATCGGATGGCGCGCTGCAATGCGACCAGATCCTCGGTGAAGCGGCCCAGCAGTTCCAGCACCGCCTCGCGATTGTTGAGGAAGACGTCGCGCCACATTACCGGATCGGATGCGGCGATGCGGGTGAAATCGCGGAAACCACCGGCGGAATATTTGATCACTTCGGCCTTGGTCACCTGTTCCAGATCGCTGGCGGTGCCAACGATCGAATAGGCGATGAGGTGCGGCAGGTGGCTGGTGACGGCGAGCACGCGATCATGGTGCGGCGCATCCATCAATTCGACCTTGGCCCCCAGCCGCCGCCAGAATTCGGACAGGCGTTCCACCATCATTTCATCGGCGCGCTGCGGCGGCGTGATGATGCACCAGCGGCCCTTGAACAGGCTGGAGAAGCCGGCATCCGGCCCGGATTTTTCGGTGCCCGCCACCGGGTGCGCGGGGATGACATGCACGCCTGGCAACGCCGCGCCCAGCACCTTGAGTACGCTTTCCTTCACCGAACCCACGTCGCTCACCACCGTATCGGGCGCCAGTTCCGGGGCGATTTCGGCGGCGACGTCGGCCATGGCACCCACCGGCACGCACAGGATGACGAGATCGGCATCGACCACGGCTGCGCCAGCGCCATCGGCCACATCATCGGCGATGCCCAGTTCGGCCACGCGTTCCCGCACCGCCGGGCTGGCATCGGTCACTGTCAGCTGCACCGTCGGCATGGCTTCGCGCACGGCGCGCGCGAGGCTTGAGCCGATCAGGCCCATGCCGATGATGGCAACGCGCGCGAACGGCAGCATCAGGCCGCGCCTTCCACATAGTCGCGCAGGGCGGCAGCGACGGTGCGGGTTTCGGTTTCGGTGCCGATGGAGATGCGCAGACAACGCGGCATGGCCTGCACGGCGAGATAACGGCAGATGATGCCGTGATCGAGCAGCCATTCGTTGGCTCCTGCTGCCGTGACCGGGCCATCTTCCGGGAATTCGACCAGGATGAAGTTGCAGGCCGACGGGATGGCGCGCAGACCGGCGTTGCCCAGCGCAGCAATCTCGCCTTCCAGCCACGCGCGCAGCCGGATCGTCTCGCGGCGCACCATGTCGAGGTGGGCATCATCGGCAAGGCTGGCGACGGCGGCGGCCTGGCCGGTGGTGGTGACGTTGAACGGCCCACGCACCCGGTCGAGCGCGGCAATGATCGGCAGCGGGGCAACCGCCCAGCCGATGCGCTGCGCGGCGAGGCCGTGGATCTTGGAAAAGGTGCGGGTGACGATCAGGTTGGGCAGGCTCTGCGCCAGCGCCAGCCCGTCTTCATAGTCGGCTTCGACGAATTCGGCATAGGCACAGTCCAGCACCAGCACGACATCGCTGGGCACGCCCGCGATCAGCCGGCGGATGTCGGCGGCGGGCAGCAATGTGCCGGTCGGGTTGTTGGGATTGGCGATGTAGATGACGCGGGTGGCGGGCGTGATGGCGGCCAGAATGGCATCGATATCGCCGGTGTAATCCACATCCGGCACCACGACCGGTGTGGCGCCAACGCGGCGGGTGGCGCCTTCATAGACGGCGAATCCGTGGCGGACGTGGATGATCTCGTCGCCCGGGCCGGCGAAGGCGGATGCGATCATGTGCAAAATTTCGTCGCTGCCGGTTCCGCAGATGATGTGGGCCGGGTTCACGCCGTATTTGGCGCCCAGCGCTTCCCGCAGCGCGGTGGAGGCCGGATCGGGATAGCGATGGCCTTGCGCGATCACATCCTGCATCGCCGCGATGGCCATGGGCGACGGCCCCCACGGATTTTCGTTGGACGACAATTTCGCCACCACGGGCGCGCCCGCGCTCGATTTGCCCGGCACATAGGCGTGCATGGCTTCGATCCAGGGTTTCATCTGGGGTGCGGCGATATTCATGACTTGGGCCGTTAGCGAATATCGCTGGCACAGTCACCCCTTCGCCATTATTCCCGCGCCGCAATGGACGAACGTTTTGGCCTTGATCGCCGTGTGACGCTGCCCGGGGAGTTCCCGCTGGCGGGCGGCGGCGTGTTGCCCGAACTCACCATCGCCTATGAAACTTATGGCAAGCTGAACGCCAATCGCACCAACGCGATTCTGGTGTGCCACGCGTTGACCGGGGATCAATATCTGGCCAGCGCCCACCCCGTTACGGGCAAGGCCGGTTGGTGGACACGGCTTGTGGGCCCGGGCAAGCCGGTCGACCCGGAACATTGGTTCGTGATCTGCGCCAACGTGCTGGGCGGCTGCATGGGCAGCACCGGGCCATCGAGTATCGATCCGCGCACCGGCCAACCGTTCGCGATGAATTTTCCGGTGATCACCATCGCCGACATGGTGGAAGCACAGGCGCGGCTGCTTGATCATCTGGGAGTCGGCACGCTGGCGGCCGTCATTGGCGGCTCGATGGGCGGCATGCAGGCGCTGACCTGGGCGGTGAACCATCCGGCGCGGGTGAAGAAGGTGGTGGCGATCGCGACGGCGGCCCGCCACAGCGCGCAGAACATCGCCTTCCACGAAGTTGGCCGGCAGGCGATCATGGCCGATCCGATGTGGGCGGGCGGGGCCTATGCGGCCGACAAGCCGCCGGCGGCGGGCCTGGCCGTGGCGCGCATGGCGGCGCACATCACTTATCTGTCGGAAGAAGGGTTGACCGAGAAGTTCGGCCGGCGCCTTCAGGATCGTGATGCGGTGAGCTTCGGGTTCGATGCCGATTTCCAGGTCGAATCCTATCTGCGCCATCAGGGCCTGAGCTTTGTCGAGCGGTTCGATGCCAATTCGTACCTCTACATCACGCGGGCGATGGACTATTTCGATCTCGCCCAGCCGCACGACGGCAATCTGGCGCGGGCCTTTGCCGGGGTGCAGAGCCGGTTCTGCCTGGTCTCCTTCACCTCCGACTGGCTGTATCCCACCGCCGAAAGCCGCCGCATCGTGCGGGCGCTGAACGCGGCCGGGGCGCCGGTGTCGTTCGTGGAACTGGAAAGCCCGTTCGGCCATGATGCCTTCCTGCTCGACGCGCCGGAAATGAACCGGGTCGTCAACGGGTTCCTGACGGCATGACTCCAGTTCCGCTGCGCCCGGATCTGGCCGCCGTGGCCGCCGCTGTGCCGGCGGGTGCGCGCGTGCTCGATATCGGTTGCGGCGATGGCCAGTTGCTGGCCTGGCTCCGCGATACCAAGGGCGTGGAAGGCCGCGGCATCGAACTGGATGCGAGCGATGTGGCCGCTGCCGTGGGCCGTGGCCTTGCCGTCGTTCAGGGGGACGCCGATACCGATCTGGCCGATTATCCCGATGCCGCGTTCGACGTGGTGATCCTTTCGAACACGTTGCAGGCGATGCAGCGGCCGGCGGATGTGCTGGCGCAGTTGGTGCGCATCGGGCGCAGCGCCATCGTCTCCTTCCCCAATTTCGGCCATTGGCGGGTACGGCTGGGTCTGGCGATGAGCGGCCGCATGCCCGTCACCCGCAGCCTGCCGGTAAGCTGGTTTGAGACGCCCAATATCCATTTCTGCACCATCGCCGATTTCGAGGCGCTCGCCAGCGAGATGGGCCTGACGGTGGAGCGCCGGGCCGGGCTGGCGGCGGGCCGGCAGGTTGCGCTGTGGCCCAATTTGCTGGCGGATACCGGAGTGTTCGTCCTGCGCCGATAGGCTATCGTGAGGCGTGGACGACGATCTTGATCCCGAACTGATCCGTTTCCTGCGGGAAGAGCTGGGGCATGAACTGCCCTCGGCACGTGAGTGGACGTTCACCGGGCCGCTGTGGATCTGGAAGGGGAAAGCGGCGGACGGGAAGCCGTCCCCGATGAGCTGGCATTTTCTCACCATCACTGGCGATGTGGCGGCTGGCATCCGGGCGGCGGCACCGGGGCGCTCGGCGGCGTGGGGATCGGTGTATGTGAAGGTGACGCTGGGCGGCACAGCCTGGGCGACGTCGGTATTCCCGTCGAAGGATGTGGGCGGCTATCTGCTGCCGGTGAAGGCGGCGGTGCGGAAGAAGGAAGGCGTGGGCGAGGGGGATGTGGTGACGGTGGAACTCAGCCTTTAACCGTCACCTTTTTTACCCGTCACCCCGGCGAAAGCCGGGGCCCATCTCCCGAAAGTGCAGCAAGTAACCGCGTCAGGGCGATGGGCCCCGGCTTTCGCCGGGGTGACGGAGTAGGTTTAGATCGCCATCTGCGTTTGCGTCGTCACGCTGGCCAATTTGCCCTCGGCGCTTTCCACCCGCGTCACCCACACGCTCGTCCGCCGGCCAACATGCAGCGGCGTCGCGGTGGCCACCAGCGTGCTGCCCACCGGAATCGCCCCCATCATGTTGGTTTTCGATTCGATCGTGGTGGTGCTTTTCGCGCCTTCGGGCAGCACCTGAAACGCGCCAACCGCGCCGGTGAAATCGGCCAGCGCCATCAGGAAGCCGCCGTGGGCCGTGCCGCCGCTGGTGCAATATTCCGGCTTGATGAGGGCATGGACGACAACGCGGTCCCGGCCCAATTCCACGATGGTCAGATCAAGATGGGCGGCAAATGGCACCATCTTCACCACGGCGGCGAGAGCAGTTGCGTCCATCAGTTGATCAGCCTGGGCACCATCGCCGGATCAGCCGCGCCGACCAGCACCGGCTTCTGCCAATCGGTCTTGGCCACCAGCACGACGTGATAGCGCTCCGGCAGGGCTTCCACCCGCCAGTCCAGCACCTCGAACATGGCTTCATCCAGCCGCAGTTGCAGCGGTTCGCGCAGCCAGCCGATATCCTTGATGTGCCACGGCCGCCGCGCCCGCACGATCAGCACGGCCAGGCCCGCCGGCGAGAGAACCCGCCACAATTCGCGCAGCATCAGCCGTGGCTGAATCAAAGGGGCCGACAGCAGCACCTTGTCGAACAGCGCTTCGTGGAAGGGCAGGTGATGCGGATCGGCACGCACCGTGCCGGGCCGCAGTTCCTCGTCACTCGCCGCCACGCAGGCGACATGTTCCCAGCCTTCCAGTACCAGCGGCAGCTTTTCCGGCGGCTGGCCCAGCACCAACAGCCGCCCGTTGGGATGTTCGGGGCGATGGCCGGCAAACAGCCGCTCGATGGGGGTGGCTTCGCGGATCATGCGGTGTTTTATGGCGCGGATCAGGGCAGGGGGGAAGGCCCGGTCAGAGACACGGGTTTCCCGACCATTCGTTTCACCCCTGCTTGGTGCGCTCGGCCAGCCTGACGACCAGGGCCCCGATCACCAGACCGACAGACATGCCCGGCTTTCCGAACTGCATGATTTGGAGTGTCAGCTCGACCCCCAAGCCTACAAGAAACAGCGCACCCAAAAACCGAAAATTCGACATGCTGCGATAGCTTTGCGGGCCGCGGGGCACGAGCACCGCACCGACGATGATGAAGCTGATGCTGATTAGCAGGGGCTGCAAGGCGGAGAGAGGGGGAAGGCTCACCCTCACCCTCGCTCAACACACATGGCAATCCCCATGCCGCCGCCGATGCACAAAGTGGCAAGGCCCTTTTTCGCGTCGCGGCGGCCCATTTCGTGCAGCAGCGTTACCA
>NZ_JAUMBI010000048.1:0-1845 GCF_032115815.1 Sandarakinorhabdus sp. | reverse complement strand
CGATCGGGTGGCCGATGGCAATCGCGCCGCCGTTGACGTTGAGCTTGGTGGGATCAAGGCCGAGTTCCTGGCCGACGGCGAGCGCCTGCGCCGCGAACGCTTCGTTGGCTTCCACCAGATCGAGATCAGCCACGCTCCAGCCTGCCTTGGCCAGCGCCTTGCGACTGGCCGGCACCGGGCCGATGCCCATCACGGCGGGATCGACGCCAACGCTGGCAAAACCGGCGATGCGCCCGAGGATGGGGGCACCGCGGCGATTGGCTTCTTCTTCGCTCATCAGCACCAGCACGGCGGCGCCGTCGTTGAGGCCCGATGCGTTGGCGGCCGTGACGGTGCCGTCTTTCTTGAAGGCGCCGCGCAGGCCCGAAACACTGTCCAGCGTCACGCCATCGCGGATATATTCATCGGTATCCACCACCACGTCGCCCTTGCGGCCCTTGATGGTGACGGGCGCGATTTCCGCGGCGAAGCGCCCGGCGGCGCGGGCGGCGCTGGCCTTGTTCTGGCTGGCAACGGCGAAATCATCCTGCGCGGAGCGGCTGATCTGGTACATTTCCGCCACGTTTTCGGCCGTGATTCCCATGTGATAGCCGTTGAATGCATCCCAAAGGCCATCCTTGATCATGGTATCAACCAGTTCCATGTGCCCCATCTTCTGACCCGAACGCAGGGCTTGGGCGTGGGTGGAAAGGCTCATCGATTCCTGGCCGCCGGCGACCACGATGCCGGCATCACCATTGGCAATCGCCTGCGCCGCCATCGCCACGGCGCGCAGGCCGGAACCGCAGACCTGGTTCACACCATAGGCCGGCGCTTCCATCGCGATGCCGGCGGCCATCGCCGCTTGCCGCGCCGGGTTCTGGCCTTGTGCCGCGGTGAGCACCTGGCCCAGAATGACTTCGCTCACCTCATTCGCGCCCACGCCGGCATCAGCCAGCGCCGCTTCGATGGCGGCCTTGCCGAGCAGATGCGCCGGCGTGCTGCCGAAACTGCCCATGAAACTGCCAACGGCGGTACGGCGAGCGGCGGTGATGACGATGTTGGTCATGGATATTCCCCTGAGACAGCGAGTCGTTTTTCGCAGACTAAGCCGGTTTGCGGCGCTGCACCATCACGCAGCGCCCATGAATTCAGCCAGCGGTTGCCACAGCAACTGCGGCGCACGGCGGCCAACGACCATGCCGACATGACCGGCATCGAGGCGCAGCGCGGTGCCGATGCCCAGCGTGGACACGGCTGCGCCCGGTGGCACGATGCGATCGGCGCCGGCGATGATATCCATGATCGGCGCGGTGATGGCGGCGGCGTCCACACCGTTCCATTGGCCATTGGCATAGAGCGCGGCCAGATCCTGCGCAGCGGCCAGGCTGAGCGGGGTGCCGCCATTGGCCCAATCCTCCAACCGCACGAAATCCGCCACATCATGGGCATTGGTCGTGGCGAGTCGCACATATTTGGCCGCCAATCCGTCGGGATCGAGCGACCAGAACGCCGGTTGCAGCAGATCGATCGGCAGTTGCCCCATCGCCTTCGCCATCGGCGCGGCGCTGGCCCACCACTGGGCCAGCGCGGCGCGCTGGCCTTCGCCATAGCCCGCGAAGTTCCACGGCGTCGCGATCAGCGCGAGGCGGGTGATCGGGGCTTGGGCCGCAAGCGCCAACGCCAACGTGCCGCCAAGGCAATAGCCCAGCAGGGCAACGGGTTGCTCCAAACTGTTCACCAGCGGCGCCAAGCGTTCGCTGACCAGGGATGCAAGGCCAAGTGGCTCCGGCGCGTCGCCCCAATCGATGATCAGCGGATTGAGGCCGGCCGATTCGAGGTGCGCCATCAGGCTGCGCCCGGGCA
>NZ_JAUMBI010000047.1:0-34772 GCF_032115815.1 Sandarakinorhabdus sp. | reverse complement strand
AGCGTGGGATCGGGATGGCGCCAGGCGCGCAAACCAGAGGAACTTGTCCAGCCTCAACCCTGCTCCGTAGACCAAATGCTACCTCCCCATCATCCCGGCCAGGATTGCAAAAGGCGATGCTTCATTCCCCCTGACCACGGGAATGGCATCGGTGGCATGTGCCGAACCAGAAGCGGCGGGCCGGCGCTGGTTCGGCCGCGACGGACCGGCCCAGGCGAAATGCGGCGTGCCGTCCACCAGGCGCGGACGATAGCCGAGCGCCCGCAGCAGCCGGGCCAGGCCATCCTGCGACAAGCCCAGGCTGGCCGCCCAGTTGGGATCGGGCGTGAACGGTGCGCGGCCATCGCGACGCTCGTGAA
Organism: Sandarakinorhabdus sp.; assembly: GCF_032115815.1. GTDB lineage: Bacteria > Pseudomonadota > Alphaproteobacteria > Sphingomonadales > Sphingomonadaceae > Sandarakinorhabdus. Next base: position 34,413 of record NZ_JAUMBI010000047.1, on the reverse strand, counting down.
TGAAGCGCGACAGGCGATCCACCATGTCGATCCGCACGGCGATGGCATCCTTGCCGGAACCCAGCCGCCAAAAGCCGGCAACCAGCAACACGTCGGCGGGCGCCGCCACCGCCGCGCCCGACTGCGAGACGCGGCCCGGTGCCGGCAGTGGCGGCAGGCTCGCCAGTTCACTGGCCACCGCCCACAGCGCCAGGCGCCAGCGCGTCGGTTCGGGGCGCAGCAACGCTGGCACGAACAGATGCAGCGGCCCCAGCCGCACCCCGCACCGGCCAAGTGCCTGACGATCGGCGCGGGTGACGCCCACCAATTGTTCGGCAACGGCATCGCGGGCCAGCATGCCCAGGCCTTCCACCAGCTGAACGACAAGGCCGCGCGCCGGGGCCGACACCTCACCGCGCAGCGCCGCCACGCGGGCCAGGGGAGCGGCCACGCTGGCGATGGCCCCGGCCACAAATTGCTCCAGCCGTTCCTGCACACGGCGACGATCATCCGGACTTAGCGCCGCCACGGCACGATCAAGCTCTACCCTGGGCGTCAGTGCGTCGCGGCCTTTCCGCAGCACCGCCACCCGCGCGCCCTGCCACAACAGGCGGGGCGGCAGACTGCCATCGAAATCCAGCGTGAATTCATTATCTGCCGCGGCGGCCAGCCGCTTGGCGCGGGCGCCCAGTTCGCGGGACAAGTGGCGCTCGGCCGCCGCCAGCAGCAGCCGCTGCTCGCCGGCCCGGGCCGCCGCATCGGCGGTGAAGCGGAAACCATCGAGGCGGCCGATCACTTCGCCATCCACAGCGACCCCGCCATCGGCCTCGATCAGCACATGCGCCGATACCCCGCGCGCCTTCAGATCCTTCAGCAGCACAGCTGTGCGGCGATCGACGAAGCGCTGGGTCAGCGCGCCGTGCAGTGCGTCGGACAGACGATCTTCGAGGGCACGGGTGCGTTCGGCCCAGTGCGCGGGATTGTCGAGCCAGTCGGGCCGGTGTGCGATATAGGTCCAGGTGCGCGCCGCCGCGATGCGATCGGCAATCGCCTCCACATCACCCGTCATCCGATCGAGATGGGCGATTTCCGCGGCGATCCAGGCATCGGGCAGATGGCCGCGGGCTTCGGTGAGATGCCGGAACACCCGACCCACCAGCCGCGTGTGCGCCTCCACCCCGGTCTTGCGGTAATCGGGCAGGCTGCACGCCTGCCACAGCCGGAACAGGCCGCGTTCGCCCAGCAGCCTGTTGCTGGCACGCTCCATCACCCACGGCTCGCCGGCCAAGCGCTTCAGGACGCCCAAATCGATGGCATCATCTGACCGCACCAGCTCGGGGCGCGGCGTGCGGGCGTCCATAGTCGCCACCAGCTTGGGCAGGCTGGTAAAATCGAGATCGGTATTGCGCCAGACAAGGTGTGTCAGCGGCTCGAAGCGGTGTTCCTCCAGCCCTTCGATTTCCTCGGGCGTGAAGCTGCAATTGGCCTCGCTGCCCAATTGCACGGTGCCAAACGTGCCATCGCGCTGGTGGCGACCGGCGCGGCCGGCGATCTGCGCCATTTCCGAAAGCGTGAGCCGGCGCTGGCGCTTGCCGTCGAACTTGCCCAAGGCGGCGAAGGCAACATGGGAGATATCCATGTTGAGTCCCATGCCGATGGCATCGGTGGCGACGAGATAATCAACCTCTCCGGACTGGTACATCGCCACCTGCGCGTTGCGGGTGCGCGGGGACAAGGAACCCATCACCACGGCGGCCCCGCCCTTCTGCCGGCGCAGCATTTCGGCGATGGCATAGACTTCGGCAGCCGTGAACGCGACAATGGCCGTGCGGCGCGGCAGGCGGGACAGCTTCTTCGGCCCGGCATAGGCCAGGGTGGAAAAGCGCGGCCGGGTGATGATTTCGGCTTCCGGGATCAGCCTGCGGATCAACGGCCGCAGCGTTTCCGAACCCAGGATCATGGTCTCGGCATACCCACGCGCCCGCAGCAGGCGATCGGTGAACACGTGCCCACGCTCGGGATCGGCGCCCATCTGGCCTTCGTCGATCGCCATGAAGGCGACTTCCCGATCCAGCGGCATCGATTCGACCGTGCACAGGAACCAGCGCGCGCCCGGCGGCACAATTTTTTCCTCACCGGTGATCAGCGCAACAGAAGCGGCGCCTTTGGCCGCCACCACCTTTTCATAAACCTCGCGGGCCAGCAGCCGCAGCGGAAATCCGATCATGCCGCTGGTGTGGCCGCACAGGCGTTCGACCGCGAGGTGCGTCTTGCCAGTGTTGGTGGGGCCCAGCACGGCCGTGATCCGGCTGTTGCCATTGCTGGCGGCTGAGGCGCCAGAAAAGGTGAGGGGCCTGTTCACCCGCTGAACGTGGAACGGCGAGGGCGCAGCGACAAGAGCCTGTGGCAATCGGACCCTGGGCGCGGCGGGCCCACCCTTTGCCGGTGACGCTGCGGCCACCCCATCATGTACAGCCTGCGCGGTTGTGCATGGCCGAATCGTGACATGCCTGAATCCGCGGCGCAAGTGACCGTATAATGACGGCGGCTCGTCCCGTTGACTTGTCCCCAGATTGTTGCGCGATTGACACGGCGACTCGGGAGAGGCAAATCAATCACCGACTCGCCAGAAACCAATTTGTCTGGCAAGTACCGATAGTTAACCGTTTGTAAAGACGGATTGGCCGTCGGCATTGGGGGATCGGGCTTGTATCAACCGGGATTTCAGCCGGCAGCCGGGGGCAGCATCGCGCTGCCGGGCGCGCTGTCTGCGCCCAAATCTGCGATGGGTGCGCAGCTGCTTCGCGCCGGCCGGGCGCTGGCCCGCGCCACAGATGCCGAGCGCCTGCGCCTTGCCGATGATTGGCAGCGCCTGCGCCGCGCCGCCGCACAGGGCGACATCGATCTGGACCTTGGTTCCGCCATCGGCAGCCGCCGCTGGTGGATGAAGCTGGCGGCCTGCACGGCGCTGGTCGGCGGCGCCATGCTGGCGGGCAGCATCGTACCCCCCATCTACGAAGCTGTCCCTGCCCCGCTAACGCCCGCCCAACGCGACGAGGCGCGGGCCTACAGAATCGCGCCGCTGGTGCTTGGCGGCGTTTCGGGTGTCAGCCCGCGTGTTGATCCGCGCCAACTGCGCCCGCTGGCCGAAGCGCCCGAGCGGCCGCGCGTTGAACGCAGTGTCACCATCGGCCGGCGTGGGTTGGCGGGTGCGCTGCGAAATGCCGGCGTTGGCGCAACCGAGGTGGCCGAAGTGACCCGCCTGCTGGACGGTCTGAACCCCGGCGGCAGCGCCCGGGCCGAACTGGTGCTGGGCCGGCGCGAAACCAAATCGGTGCCGCGCCCGCTGGAAAGCCTGGCCCTGCGGGCCGCGTTCGACCTCAGGGTGGAAATCAGCCGCAGCGACAGCGGCCTCACCCTCAAGCGCATTCCCATCAGGGTTGATTCCACCCCGCTGCGCGTGAGTGCACCCGTGACCGGCAGTCTCAACCGCGCGCTGCGCAGTGCCGGCATTCCCGCCGGGCAGGCCGCCGAGTTCATCAAGCAGATGCGCCACGTCGTCGATTTCCAGCGTGGTCTCGGCAAGGCGGACCGGTTCGACATCATCATCGAACAGGACCGCGCCGAAACCGGCGAGATCCGCCACGGCAAATTGCTGTTTGGCGCGCTCGCCCGCAAGGGCCGCGATCCGGTGGAAATCGGCCTGTGGAAGGGCGAATATTATCAGGCCAGCGGCGAAGGCGTGAAGAAGGGGCTGATGAAGACGCCCGTTGATGGCGCCCGCATGACGAGCAGCTTTGGCATGCGCCTGCACCCGGTGCTGGGCTTTTCCCGGATGCACAAGGGCGTCGATTTCAACGCCGGCCACGGCCAGACGATCATGGCGGCCGGCGGCGGCACGGTCAGCTTTGCTGGCTGGCATGGCGGCCACGGCAAGTATGTGATGATCCGCCACAACAAGGATCTGGCCACCGCTTATGCCCACATGAGCCGGATCGACGTGAAGCCGGGCCAGCGCATCGGCCAGGGCCAGCGCATCGGCGCCGTTGGTTCCACCGGGCTTTCGACCGGCCCGCACCTGCATTACGAAGTGTGGCTGCGCGGCAAGGCGGTGAACCCGGTGAGCCTGCGTTTCATTGGCGGTGCCGAACTGGGTGGCCGCGACCTCAATGACTTCCAGCGCCAGATGAACCGCTGGCGCGCGCTGGACAGCACCGGTGCTGCACCGAAGGCCGTCACCGCCGACTGACATTTTTTGGCCATGCTGGCCTGCCAAGGGTGCAATGTGAGCCCCGTCACCCGCATCTGCGCCCTTATCGCCGTGCTGCCGCTTCTGTCAGCCGCCGGCCCCTTGCCGCGCCCGCAGCGACCCGTGGCCAAGGTTGTATCTTCAGCCTGGGGTGAGGAAGCTGCGCGCGACAAGGCGGGGGAAGCCGGCGACGTGATCCGCATCGCCAGCATAAGGCCCGGCATGGCGGTGGCCGATATCGGCACTGGCGGCGGCTATTATGTGATGCGCGTGGCACCAGTGGTGGGGCCGCAGGGCCGGATCTTTGCCCAGGATCTGTCGCCGGGCGTGCTCGAACGGGTGCGCCAGCGCACCCGCGCCGCCAACTTCACCAATGTGCGCTTCGTGCAAGGCAGCCAGGCCAATGCCCGCCTGCCCGCCGCCAGTGTGGATGTGGCGCTGATGATCCACATGTATCACGAGATCGAGCAGCCCTATCTGCTGCTCGATCGCCTGCGCCGCAGCCTGAAACCGGGCGGCCGAATCGTGGTCGTCGATCTCGACCGCCCGTCCGAAGAGCATGGCATGCCAAAGGCACTGCTCGCCTGCGAGGTGAAGGCGGTGGGCTATGAACTGATCAGCATGACCGACATAAAGCAGGGTTATGTCGCAATGTTTCGTCCCGGCGTGCGGCCGCGCCCCGAAACTGTGAAGGCCTGCCGCGGCTGAGGGGGCGACATGCCGCATTTGCGGCCAGCGTGAGGCATGAGAGGCACGCGCGCATGTCGAAAACCCCGCCGATCGTGTTGTTCTATGGCCTTGCCGGGTTGATCCCGTTCCTGGCGCCACCGCTGGCCACGCTGGCCTTTCCCGATTTCCGCTGGCAGTTCACCGAGGCGCTGCTGTGGTGGGCGGCCATCATCCTCTCCTTCCTGGGCGGGGCGCGCTGGGGGGCGGCGGTGCAAAATGCGCAGCCAGCCCCCGGCCTGATCGGCCTGGCCATGCTGCCCAGCATCATCGGCTGGCTTGTGCTGCTCGCCCCGCCCAAATATCGCATCGCGCAGCTGCTGACGCTGGCCGCCGCGCTTTTGGTGCATTTCCTCTGGGATTGGACGTCGCGCAGCCTGCCCGGCTGGTATGGCCGGCTGCGGCTGATGCTCACCACGGGCGCGGTCGCCGCCTTAAGCTGGCAGGCCGCCCTTCAGGGTTGAGGCGATGCCGGCGCGCGCCAGCGCCAGCAGACGATCCCGCGGCGCCCCGCTCCGCACCCGCAGCGCAATGCTGTGCAGCAGGCTGGCGAGCAATTGGCCACCGATCGTGCAATCAAAACCGGCAGGCAGTTCTCCTGCTGCCGCTGCGGCCTGCAACCGCCCGGCAAAGGCATTCTCGGTGAGGACGATCATCGCGGCCAGCGCCTCTTGCCAGCGCGGGTCGTTGCCGGCTTCGGCCGGCAAGGTGGTGATGGCAAAGCAGCCGCGTGGATCGGCAGCGCCGGCACCATAGACATCGAGCGCTTCGGCAAAGGCGGCTTCCAGCGCGGCGGCAAGTGGCCCGGGCGTGGCCAGCGCCGCCGTCAGGCGTTCCCCGGCCAGTTCCCGATAGGCGGTCAGCGCGGTACCGAACATGCCGGCCTTGTCGCCAAAGGCGGCATAGAGGCTGGGCCGGTTCATCGCCGTGGCGGTGGCCAGATCATCGAGCGCAGTTGCCGACAGGCCGTGCTGCCAGAAGCGCGCGGTTATCGCCTGCACGGCAGCCGCCCGGTCATAAGCGGGCGGCCGACCGCGGCGGCGCTTTTCTGTACTGTTCTGCATGAAATACCTTGACCGCCCTATTATTATGCGGAACGTTACAGAAATAAACTGTTGCCGCCAAGGGGAGATTCGCCGATGCCCACGCTCTATTTCAGCCCGCTCGCCTGCTCGCTGGCCAGCCGCATCGCCCTGTATGAAGCCGGCATCCAGGCCAACTTTGTGGCCGTCACGCTTTCTACAAAGCGCACCCAGCACGATGATGATTATCGCGCCATCAATCCCAAGGGCCAGGTTCCGGCGCTGCTGCTCGATGATGGCATTCTGCTCACCGAAGGCGCCGCCGTGCTGCAGCATATCGCCGACATGGCGCCAGCCAGCCGGCTTGCCCCGCCGGAAGGCACGCTGGAACGACGGCGGCTGCAGGGCTGGCTCAACCTGGTCGGGGCGGAAATCCACTCGGCCGGTTTCGTCGCCTTCATGCACCCGACGAGCAATGACGGCGCCAAGGCCTTCGCTCGGCTGCGGATCGAAGCCAAGTTCGATCAATTGCAGACGCATCTGGATGGCCGCGACTGGTTGATGGACGATTTCAGTGTCGCCGATGCCTATCTGGTCACGGCGCTGGGCTGGTGCGAGTTCTGCGGGATCGACCTCAATCGCTGGCCGGCGCTGGCGGCGTTTCGCGAACGAGCCCGGACACGGCCGGCGGTGGCGCGGGCGCTGAGTGAGGAGCTGGCACTGCGGGCTGCGGCCTAAGCGCTCCAGCGCGCGAAGATGGCGGTGGGCAGCAGCAAACCCCGTGTTTCTTCGCGGATCGCCATGTCGCCCACGTCGATGTGGCCGCCGCGCGGGCCCAGTGCCTGCTCCACAAGCGGATGCAGGGCAAGTGCGGACATGCGGATGGCATAGACGGTGAGCACGAAGAAGCGCGCGTCATCCGCCAGCAATTGCCGAGCGAGATCGACCAGTTCGGGCAGATCGCGTTCCAGCTGCCAAACCTCGCCATCGGGGCCGCGGCCATATTTGGGCGGATCGAAGATCAGGCCGTGATATTTTGCCCCGCGTCGAACCTCGCGGCGCAGGAATTTCAGCGCATCATCGATGATCCAGCGTACCGGGGCATCGGCCAAGCCCGACAGCGCGGCATTCTCGCGAGCGGCCGCCACACTCTTCTTGCTGGCATCAACGTGGGTCACCTGCGCACCGGCGCGGGCCGCAATCAGGCTGCCGACACCGGTATAGCCGAACATGTTCATCACCCGGTCGCCCGGCTTGATGCGGCTGGCCAGCCAATCGAACTGGCCGCCCATGTCGGGGAAGAAACCGAGGTGACGGAACGGCGTGTTGTTGGCCCAGAAACTCACCTCTCCACCCGGCGATGGCCGCTTCATGGCCCAGCGTTCGGGCACATTGGACGAAAGCTGCCAGCGACCGCCACCGTCTTCATCGCTGCCACCGATGAATTCGCCATCAGCCTTCCAGTCGGCACTGGCCGGCGTCCACATCGCCTGCGGTTCCGGGCGGATGAAGCGAAAGCGGCCATAACGTTCAAGCTTGCGGCCGTGACCCGAATCCACCAGCCCGAAATCGGCCCAGGGTTCGGTCACGAGGGTGGCAAGCGCGGTCATGCAGCCGCCTTGTGCCGCCCGATCTCGGCGCGGGCCGGAGCATAGGACAGCATGGCAACACCGGCGGCGCGGGCGGCATCAACAGTCACCGCTTCGATCCGGGCCACCAATTCGGCGGGCGGTAGGAAGCGGCCGTGGACGATCAGGCTGCGGCCCAGATAATCGGACGCGCCTTGCGGACCTTCCAGCGCCATCAACAGGCCGGCCACCGCTTGCGCGCGGGCGCGGTTGAGTTCGGCCTGCTCCAGCCCGGCGGCGGTTTCATGCAGCACGGTCATGATCAGATCACGCGCGGCGGCGGCCTGCTTGGGATCGGTGGCGGCGTGGACGCTCATCAGGCCGGCATCGACATAGGGCTGCAACGAGGCCGAAACAGTGTAGGCCAGCCCGCGTTCTTCGCGCACTTGCTGAAAAAGGCGCGACGACATCCCACCACCGGCCGCCAGCGTGAACAGCAGCGCGGCATCCTGCGCCGGATCATGATGGCCGGGGGCGGCCCAGCCTGCCGTCAGCTGCGCTTGCTCGATGCGGCGGGCATCGTGGCGGCGACCGGGATGGAAGCGCACGTCGTCGCCAGCCGGTGACGGATTGCGGCCGGCCGCTGCCGGGAAGGCGGCTTCGGCGAGCCGGCACAGTTCGGCGTGATCAACCTTGCCGGCGGCCACCAGCGTGAGCCGCTGCGACGCATAATGATCGGCCTGCCAGCCGAGCAGATCATCGCGGGTGATTCGCGCGAGACTGGCTTCATCCCCCAGGATGGACCGGCCCAGTGCCTGGTCGGGAAAGGCGGCCTCCTGCAGATGATCGAACACGATGTCGTCTGGCGTGTCCCGGGCTTCGCCCAGTTCCTGCAGCACCACCTCCTTCTCGCGCACGATATCGTCTGCATCAAAGCGCGCGCCGGAAACGAGATCGGCGATCAGGTCCACACCCAGCGGCAGATCACGCGCCAGCAGGCGGGCGTGGAACATGGTGGTGTCGCGGCTGGTCCAGGCGTTGAGCTGGCCGCCCACATCCTCCATCTCCTCGGCGATGGCGCGGGCGGAGCGGCGCCTTGTGCCCTTGAACACCATGTGCTCGAACAGATGGGCAAGGCCGTTCAACTCGGGCCGTTCGAAACGCGAACCGGTTTCGGCGGTCAGCGCGACGGCAGCGGTTTCAAGGCCGGGCAGCGCCCAGCTGGCAACGCGCAGGCCGCTATCGAGGATGGTGATCTGCGGTTCGGTCATTTGGCGCGCGCACGTTCCGCAACATAGGCCTCGATCGCTTGCAGGTTGGCCGGGGCGATATCGCAGCGCTCGGTGCGGGTCATCAGATCAGCCAGACGGGCCGGCAGATCGGGGTGAACACCGGTCGCGGCCTGCACAGCCGCCGGGAACTTGGCCGGATGGGCGGTGGCCAGCGTCACCATCGGGGCACTGCCCGTATCGCGACGGGCGGCGGCAAGGCCGATGGCGGTATGCGGATCGAGCAACTCGCCGGTGTTTGCCAGCGCCCAGCGCATGGTGTCGCCCATCTCATCGGCCTCAACGCGGGCGGAGGTGAACAGCCCGGCGGCCTTGGCGCGCCAGCTTTCCGGCAAGGCGAGTTTCTTCGTCGCTTCGAATTCGGCCATGGCGGCGGCCAGCGCAGCGCCATCGCGGCCCGACAGATCGAACAGCAGCCGCTCGAAATTGGAGGAGACCTGGATGTCCATCGATGGCGCGTCGGTGGGGGCCACGGTACCTGCGCTGTAATCGCCGCTGGTCAGCGCGCGGTGCAGGATATCGTTCCGGTTGGTGGCGACCACGAGGCGTTCGATGGGCAGGCCCATTTGCGCAGCCACATAGCCGGCAAACACGTCGCCGAAATTGCCGGTGGGCACCGCATAAGAAACCGCCCGGTGCGGCGCGCCCAACGACAGTGCGGACGTGAAATAATAGACGACCTGGAACAGCAGGCGCGCCCAATTGATGCTGTTCACGGCAGCGAGCGGGAAACGGGCCGCAAACGCCGCATCGTTGAACATTGCCTTCACGATGGCCTGCGCATCGTCGAAATTGCCGACGATGGCGATATTGTGGATGTTGGCATCCAGCACCGTCGTCATCTGCCGGCGCTGCACCTCGCTCACCCGGCCGTGCGGGTGGAGCATGTAGACCTCCACGCCCGACCGGCCGGCCAGTGCGTCGATGGCGGCCGAACCGGTATCGCCGGAGGTCGCACCGATCACCGTGATGTGCTGGCCGGATTGGGCCAGGAAGCGTTCGAACACCAGGCCGAGCGCCTGCAGGGCGACATCCTTGAAGGCCAAAGTTGGCCCGTGGAAAAGTTCAAGCAGGAAATGGCGATGATCGAGCTGCTTCAGCGGCACCACGGCAGCGTGGGCGAAGCGGCCATAGGCGGCGGTGAAGATCGTGCGCAGCGCCGCCTCATCCAGCGAACCGGTCGTGAAGCGCTGGCAGACGCGCACCGCGACTTCAACATAGGGCAGGCCGGCCATGGCCTCGATCTCGGCTTCGCTGAAGCGCGGCCAGGATTCGGGCACGTACAGCCCTCCGTCGCTGGCCAGGCCGGCGAGCGTCGCGGATTCGAAATCGAGGATCGGGGCGGCACCCCGTGTGGAAACATAGCGCATGACGGGTTCCCGTTATTCGGGCTTGGCCGCGGGCGCAACAGCGCGCCGCCGCAGATAAAGGCCGTAAATGGCGGCCAGCGCGATGGCGAGGCCGAACCATTGCCCGGCATAGGCGAGGTGATTGTCGGGCAGATCGGCGGCGCGCGGCTGCAGCGGCCGGCCGAGCGGCGGGATCGCCTCATCCGGAATCAGCATGAAACGCGGGCGATCCGGGGCATTTCCATAGGGCCGCTCGATCACCGTGCCGGTCAGTTGGTGATCGAGGCTGATCACGATGTCTTTCGCGTCCACGCGCTTCGTCCAGCCCGCCACCGCTACGATATCGGGCGGGCGGCTGTTGGGCCGGCAGGAGACCACGACATAGAAGCCAGATGTGCCGCCGGCGGAGCTGCCGGGGCGAAGATCATAGGGCTTCTTATCGCCGGCGCGGCAATCGATGCTGGCGCGGCGATACTGGATGGACACATCGCCCATCATCGCGGCGCGGAATTCTTCCGGCGAAACGGGCGGCAGGTTCGGCGCGGCCGCCAGCCGTTCGATCAGATCATGCTTCCACGCCCGCCGATCCAGCTGCCATTTGCCCAACGCACACAGGATCAGGATGCCAACGGCGGTGATAATGGTGGGGATGATCGGGATTCGGCGGCTCACGCCTGTCCTTCGCCGGCATCATTGCGAAACTCAAGTGCGACGAAGAGGCCTTTGGCCAATCGCATCAGCCCCAGCGACAGGCCGAGCGTGATTGGCCCCCACAACAACACATGCACCCACCACGGCGGGGCAAGCTTGGCCTCGGTCACCTGGCTGGCGATGATGACGATGGTGGCGACGATGAAGATCAGAAACGGCGCGGCGCCATCACCCACGTTGAAGCGACCATAATCCAGCCCGCAGGCGGAACAGCGCGGCGCCATCTTGAGCAGGCCAACAAACAAGGGGCCGCTGCCACAGCGTGGACAGCAGCCCCTCAGTGCAACTTGAATGGGTGTGGGCCCGATTGTTGGCGTTTCAGCCAAACGCGTGGGGGGCCACAGCCGCGCCGAAGTTCGAACCCCACACATAGATGGCGATGAACAGGAACAGCCACACCACGTCCACGAAGTGCCAGTACCAGGCTGCCGCTTCGAAACCGAAGTGCTGACGCGAGGTGAAATCACCCTTGTAGGTGCGAGCGAGGCACACCATCAGGAAGATGGTGCCCACGATGACATGGAAGCCGTGGAAGCCGGTCGCCATGTAGAAAGCGGCGCCATAAATGCTGTCGGCCATGCCATATTCGGCGTGATAATATTCGTAAGCCTGCACGCAGGTGAAGATCAGGCCGAGCGCGATCGTCACCCACAGGCCCTGCTTCAGGCCCTTGCGATCATCGTGGATCAGCGCGTGGTGTGCCCAGGTAACGCTGGTGCCCGACAGCAGCAGGATCAGCGTGTTGAGCAGTGGGAACACGAACGGATCGAGCAGTTCAATGCCCTTGGGCGGCCACACGCCTTCAATGCCTTCGTGCATCGACGGATAGAGGGCGGCATTAAAATAGGCCCAGAACCAGGCGACGAAGAACATCACTTCCGACGCGATGAACAGGATCATGCCGTAACGGTGGTGCAGCTGCACGACCGGCGTGTGATCGCCGGTGTTGGCTTCGTGGACAACATCCTTCCACCACAGGAAGAACATGGCAGCGACAGCCGCGAGGCCGGCAAAGAAGGCGGGCATGCCCCAACCGGTCTTGTGCATCCAGCCGATGGCGCCGGCGGCGAGGATCAGCACCGCCATCGACATCATCAGCGGCCGCGATGACGGATTGAGAATATGATAACTGTGGGTCTTGGCTCCGGCCATGGCTCAGCCCCTGTCCTTCAAACTGTTACGATTTGTCGCAGCGCTTAGCCTGACCCGAGGTTGCTTGTCCAGCGCCGCATCCGCGGCGGGGGGCTTGTCCAGAGCGGCAACCGCAGTTGCCGGTTTGTCCACCGGGTAGAAGGTGTAGCTCAGCGTGATTTCGTCGATCTTCTTCGCCACTGGATCATCCATGATGGCGGGATCGATATAATAGGAAACCGGCATGTCCACCGTTTCGCCGGCCTTAAGCGTCTGCTCGGTGAAGCAGAAGCAGTCGATCTTGATGAAATAGCGCCCCGCCACGTCGGGGGAGACGTTGTAGACGGCGCGGCCGGTGATGGCTGTGCTGCCAGTATTGCTGGCGGTGTAGAAGGCCAGGCGCTTCTCCCCGATCGGAATGCTGACCTCGTTGGCCTTGGGCTTGAACCGCCACGCCAGACCCGGCGCCAGATTCGAGTCGAATCGCACCTTGATGGTGCGGCCGGCAACAGCTTGCATCTGATCCGCGGTCGGCGCGGCGGCGGCAACCTGCGTAGTGCCGCCAAAACCGGTGACCTGGCAGAACAGTCGATAAAGCGGCACCGACGCATAGGCGAGGCCGATCATGCTGACAGCCATCAAACCGGCCATGAAGCCGACGCGGCGGTTGGCAGCAGCGGTGCTCATGATGCAGCTGCCGTTGTGGGCGCCGACACCTGCCCGCTCATCCGCACCACGGTGATGCCGAAGAACAGCGCCACCATGGCGAACAGCAAGATACCGATGGCCCGGTTGCGGGAGGCGCGGCGCGCCATGAAGGCGGCGCGCTCGTCAGCGGTCCAGTTGGCAGGATCGATGTTCATGGCAGCAGCAGCACATCGGCAACCAGGGCGCCGAACAGGCAGGCCAGATAGAGCAGGCTGAACTTGAACAGCTTTTTCTCCGCCGCCATGTCAGCCGCCAGCGTGGCGCTGCTGCGATAGACGTTCCATGCCATCGCCATGAAGATCACGCCCAGCGTGATCGCCGTGCCGCCATAGGCCCAATCGGTGAGTCCAAGCAGCGGCGGCGCGATGGTGACTGGCACCAGCAACGCCGAATAGGCGAGGATCTGGCGGCGCGTTTCCTTCAGCCCATGGGTAACCGGCAGCATCGGCACACCGGCCTTGGCGTAATCGGCCTCCATGAACAGGGCCAGCGCCCAGAAGTGCGGCGGCGTCCACAGGAAGATGATGGCAAACAGGATCCAGGCCAGCATGGGGGTTTCACCGGCAACGGCGGCCCAGCCGCAGATCACCGGGAAGGCACCGGCGGCACCGCCGATGACGATATTCTGCGGCGTGCGGCGCTTCAGCCAGACAGTGTAGACGACAACATAAAACAGGATTGAAACCGCCAGCCAGGCCGCGGCCACCCAATTGAGGGCGAGGCCCATGATGGCCACCGAGCCGGTGCCGAGGATGACGCCAAAGGCCAGTGCCTCGGGCTTCTGCAGCTTGCCGGCTGGCAGCGGCCGCTTGGCGGTGCGCTTCATCAGTGCATCGATATCGGCTTCATACCATTGGTTGAGCGCGCCGGCGGCACCGGCGGCGACCGCGATGCACAGGATGCCGGTGAAGGCCAGGAACGGGTGCAGGCTGCCGGGCGCGGCCACCATGGCGCAGGCTGCGGTGAAGATGACCAGGGTCATCACCCGCGGCTTGAGCAGCGCGAAATAATCGCGCCAGTCCGCCAGCAGGGGTGTTGGCACCCCGGTGGCGGGCTGGGCAGTTGCGGTGTTGTTCATGACGACTGGCCTGAAGGGGGGCAGGTCACCCTGCCCCCGGATCGCCGGTTACTTGATGACCGGCAGGGTTTCGAACTGGTGGAACGGCGGCGGGCTGGACAGGGTCCATTCCAGCGTGGTGGCGCCTTCGCCCCAGTAATTGTCTTCGACCTTGCGGCTGGAGAAGAACGACACCAGCAGGTTCAGGAAGAAGAACAGCATCCCGACGCCCATGATAGCATAGCCGTAGGAAGCGATCTGGTTCCAGTAGGCATACATGTCCGGATAATCGGCGATGCGGCGCGGCATGCCGTCCATGCCCAGGAAGTGCATCGGGAAGAACAGGATGTTCACGCCGATGAAGAACACCCAGAAGTGCAGCTTGCCGAGCGTCTCGTTGTACTGCTTGCCGAACATCTTGCCGAACCAATAATACCAGGCGGCGAAGATGGCGAACACGGCGCCCAGCGACAGCACGTAGTGGAAGTGCGCCACGACATAGTAGGTGTCGTGGAAATAGGTATCCACGCCGGCGTTGGAGAGCAGCACGCCGGTAACGCCGCCCACGGTGAACATGAAGATGAAACCGATCGCCCACAGCATCGGCGTGTCGAAGCGGATGGAACCGCCCCACATCGTCGCGATCCAACTGAAGATCTTGATGCCGGTGGGCACCGCGATGATCATCGTGGCGGCGGTGAAATACATCTTGGTGTTCACGTCGAGGCCAACGGTGAACATGTGGTGCGCCCACACGACAAAGCCGATGAAGCCGATGGCGACCATGGCATAGGCCATGCCGAGATAGCCAAAGACCGGCTTCTTGCTGAAGGTGGACACAACCTGGCTGACGATGCCGAAGCCCGGCAGGATGAGGATGTAGACTTCGGGGTGGCCGAAGAACCAGAACAGGTGCTGATAGAGCACCGGATCACCACCGCCATCAGCCGAGAAGAAGTGGGTGCCGAAGTTGCGATCGGTCAGCAGCATGGTGATTGCACCCGCCAGAACCGGCAGCGACAGCAGCAGCAGGAAGGCGGTCACCAGCACCGACCAGACGAACAGCGGCATCTTGTGCAGGGTCATGCCCGGCGCGCGCATGTTGAAGATGGTGGTGATGAAGTTGACCGCACCGAGGATCGACGAAGCGCCAGCGATGTGCAGCGACAGGATCGCCATGTCCACGGCCGGGCCGGGGTGGCCGGACGTCGACAGCGGCGGATAGACCGTCCAGCCGGTACCGGCGCCATTGGCACCTGCGGGGCCCTCAACGAACATCGAGCCGCACAGCAGCAGGAACGACGGCACCAGCAGCCAGAACGACACGTTGTTCATGCGCGGGAACGCCATGTCCGGCGCGCCGATCATGATCGGCACGAACCAGTTACCAAAGCCGCCGATCATTGCGGGCATGACGGTGAAGAACACCATGATCAGACCGTGGGCGGTGATGAACACGTTCCACAGATGATTGGCCTGATCGACATTGCCCTGGGTCATGAAGGTGAGCCACTGGATGCCCGGCTCTGCCAGTTCGAGACGCATGATGCCCGAGATCGCGCCGCCGATGGTGCCGGCGATGATCGCGAAGATCAGGTAAAGCGTTCCGATATCCTTGTGGTTGGTCGAAAAGAGCCAGCGCTGAATGAAGCCAGGCTTGTGATCATGATCGTGGTCATGAGCACCGGCGGTTGCGGCGTGAGCCATGATACGGGTCCTCTTCTCGAATCTTACTGGGCAGCCGGAGCCGCCGCAGCCGCATCAGCGACGGGGGCAGCAGCATCGGCAGCGGGAACGGTTGCGGGAGCAGCTTCAGCAGGAGCGGCTTCGGCCGCTTTCGGCTCAATGCCGTTTTCCTTCTGCTTGGCGGCAACCCAGGCATCGAACTGCGCCTTCGGCAGCACTTCGATGGCAATCGGCATGTAGGCATGCTTGGTGCCGCACAGCTCGCTGCACTGGCCGAAATACACGCCCGGGCGATCGGTCTTGAACCACGTTTCGTTGATGCGGCCCGGAACGGCGTCCATCTTCAGATAGAAGGCCGGGATGGCAAAGCTGTGGATCACGTCGGCAGCGGTGGTGAGGATCTTCACCGTGGCACCGACCGGCACCACCACGCGGTTATCGACATCGAGCAACTTGGGCGTGCCCCGCTTGGCGGCTTCTTCGTTGGTGAGCATCACCGAATCAAAGGTGAAACCGCCCTGATCGGGATATTCATATTCCCAATACCACTGGTGGCCGATGGCCTTGATGGTGATATCGGCCTTGGGCGGATCATATTGATTGGCCAGCAGGCGGAAGCTGGGGAAGGCGATGACCACAAGGATCAGCGCCGGCACCACCGTCCAGATCACTTCGATCACGGTGTTGTGGCTGTTCTTCGACGGCACCGGGTTGGCGGCGGCGCGATAACGGAACATCGTCCACGCCAGCAGCACCAGCACGAACACGGCGACGGCGAACATCACCGGGTTGAGCACGTTGTACACCATGTTGCTGGCTTCAACGGCGATATCGGTAACTGGCGTTTGCAGATCCCAGCCGCCCGTGGGCTGGCCGATACCTGGCGTGGCGGCCTGCAGGGCCGGCACGGCAGCGGGCACCTCTGTGGTGGCGACCGGCGGCACCGGGGCGGCCGCAACGGCTTCCTGTGCAAAACTGCGAGCCGAAGCGCCCATCGCCCCGGCGGAAAGGATCATCGATATAATGCGGCGCATACTGCCCCTGGCCTGAAATGGGCGGACTCAGCCGCCAAAAGATGATTTTCCTATGCCGCGCTGCAGCGCAACAGGCAAGCAGAAACCCGGGTCATAAGCGCACAGGTCCAGCCAAATTGTCAGGCTTTCAGGTTTGCATAGGTGGCAGATTGCCGCGTCATTTGCGCTTTCACGGCTTCCTTCATGTCCTCACCCTGCAGCATGCCGGCATTCCAGACCGCAACATATTCAAGGCCATCGGCAACGCTGTGATCGCGGCCATAGTTGAGCACCTGCTTGATGCCGGTGATCGCCAGCGGGGATTTGGCGCAAATCTCGCGCGCCATCACTTCGGCGGCGGCCAGCGCGGCGGCCTGCGTATCTTCCACCTTGTTGACGAAACCATGCTTCAGCGCCTCGGCCGCCGGGAACTTGCGGCCGGTGTAGGCCAGTTCGCGGATCAGCCCCTGCGGCAGCAGGTGCGGGATGCGCTGCAGCGTGCCGACATCGGCGACAATGCCCACATTGATTTCCTGGATGGTGAAATAGGCATCCGACGAGCAGATGCGGATATCGCAGGCCGTCACCAGATCAACGCCGCCGCCGATGCAGCCGCCCTGGGTCACCACGATGACCGGCACCCGGCAATTGTCGATGACGTTGAAGCTTTCCTGCAGCTCCTTCACATGGCGGCGGAAGGCTTCGCGCTGGCGACCGAGATCGCCGCCCGTGCTGGCCGCCGCATTTTGCCCGGCCCAGTTCAGATCGAGGCCCGCGGTGAAATGCTTGCCGGTGGAAGCCAGGATAACGCAGCGCACCGCCATGTCGTGCTCGATGGCGCGGAACACCTGCACCATTTCGGGCCAGAAATCGCCGTTCATGGTGTTGAGTTCGGCGGGGCGGCACAGGGTGATGCGGGCAATGCCGTCGTTCACGCTGTAATCGAGGGTCTTCAGTTCCATCGCGGCCTCCCAGAGTCTATGGGAAGGAATGACCAAGTTCACCGTGAACGGCAATCCTGTCGAATTTCTGATGCCGCCCGACACGCCGCTGCTGTGGGCGCTGCGCGATGCGGCGGGTTTGACCGGCACCAAATATGGTTGCGGTGCGGGCCTGTGTGGCGCCTGCACGGTGCATGTGGACGGCAAGGCGACACGCAGCTGCCAGGTGACAATTGCCGATCTGGAAGGCACGTTGGTCACCACCATCGAAGGCCTGTCCGACAATCGCGACCACCCGCTTCAGCAGGCATGGATCGCGGTGCAAGTGCCGCAATGCGGCTATTGCCAATCGGGCATGATCATGGCTGCCGCCGCTCTGTTGAAGGACAAGCCCAACCCGTCGGACGACGACATCAACGCCGCCATCACCAACCTGTGCCGCTGCGGCACCTATCCGCGCATCCGCCGCGCCATCCACATCGCGGCAAACGGCCGGGTCGATTCGGGCATTCCGGGGCCAGAAGTGGACGCCGGCGAAGCCGCTGCCCGCGCGCCGAGCCTGAAGGGTTAAAACGGGTTCAGCGTGTAGCCGCGCTGCTGATAGACAGCGTGGGCGGTGATGGCGGAGAGCGACATCTTCACGCCGGGGATGAGATCAGCCTTCGTGATCTTCTGGCCCATCGCCGTCTGCCCACACAGGTAGAATTCGACGCCGGCGCCAAGCAGCTTCTGCACGGCCGCAAGGCTGCCGTTGGCCTTGCCTTCGTTGCGGGCGGCATAGACTTCGGGTTTGAGCAGGTCCATCGCGCCGGGGCCGTGGACGATCACCACGATCTGCACGTCCTTCTGCGGGACTCCGGCGGCGACATGCATGTTGAGCGTGCGCGCCGCGGTTTCGATCTGCCGGCTCAGCGCGCCGGGCGCAGCCTTTGACGAGACGTCGAAGGCGATCTTGAACTTGGCGCCCTTGGGGAGCGCGAGATCGCTGTCCACCGGCGCGATCGGGCCGACATCGGACAGCACCGGACCGGGGCCGAAGCCTTCACGCGATTGCGCCAAGGCCGGGGCGGCCGTCAACATCAGGAACAGAACGGCGGTGCGCAGCATGGCGAAACCCTTCAGAACGGATTGAGTGTATAGCCCTGCGCCTGCAGGATGGCGTGGGCGCTGCTGGCCGAGATCGACAGTTCGACGCCAGGAAGCAGATCGGCCTTCTTGACACCCATAGCGTTGGCGGCCTGCCCGCACACCAGGAAACGCACGCCCTTGGCCAGCATTTCCTTGACCATGGCTTCGCTGGCGTTGGCGGTGCCGGGATTGCGGGCGGCATAAACCTCGGACTTGGTCAGCTCGGCGATGGCCGGGCCATGCACCACCACGGCCACCGCCACATCGCGCTGGGCAACGCCGTTGGCGACATGGGTGTTGATGAAGCGCGCCGCGGTTTCAAAGCCCGGATTGAGCTTACCGGGCGCCGCCTTGGTGACATCATAAACGTGGCGCAGCACCATGCCCTTGGGGATGGCGACGTCATGTTCCACCGGCGTGTGCTTGCCGAATCCGGCGAACACCGGGCCGCCCTGTGGTTCGGCGGCCAGGGCAGGCCCCTGTGTCACTGCTGCCAGCAGGGCCGCAATCAACAATGCGCGCATCAACCAAGGCTCCTCAGGCTGGCCAGAGTGGCTTGCGCTTCTGCTACCGTGCGGCGCACGATTTCGCCAGCGGGCAGGATCTCATTGATGCCGCCGCCGCCCTGCCCAGCTGCCAGGCACTGGGTTTCGGGGATCACGTCCAGCACACCAGCAATCGGCCCCAACCGGTTCAGCTGGACCGATTCCATTACCTGTGCGGCAAAGGGCTTGGCATTGCGATTGTCGAAATCGCGGTTCGAATCGTTGACGATGGCGCGCAGCGTCTTGCCGGTGAACACCTTCGAAATCACCGTGTCGCTTTCGCTCATGCCCACAATGGCGTCCTTGTATTTCTGGCCGGCATGCGCCTCATGGCTGGCGATGAAGCGAGTGCCCATCCACACGCCCACACAACCAAAGGCCAGCGCCGCGGCGAGCCCGCGCCCATCATAAAGGCCACCGGCCGCCACCACCGGAATATCGACCGCATCCACGCACTGCGGCCACAGCGCAACCGAGGCAACACTGCCGGTGTGGCCGCCGCCTTCGGTGCCCTGCGCGATGATCACGTCGCAGCCGGCTTCGGCGGCTTTCACGGCGTGCTTCACGTTGCCGGCCATGCACATCACGACGATGCCGGCCTGTTTCAGTTCGGTAATGATCGCCACCGGCACGCCCAGGCCGGCGATGAAGGCCTTCGCGCCGCCCTTGATGATCACGTCCACACTGGCCGTGAGCGTTTCGGGCTGGGCGGTAAGCAGATCGACGCCGAACGGTTTGTCGGTCAGGTCTTTCACGCGCGCCATCTGATCGGCGATGAACTTGGGCGGCAGGCCGGCCATGCCCAGTGAACCGAAGCCGCCCGCGTCGCTGACGGCGGCACAGACTTCGGCATAGGAAACGCCGCCCATGCCGGCGAGCAGGACGGGGTGATCGACACCCAGCAGATCACAGATGACGGTGCGCAGAGCCATGGTGTTACAGACCTTCGGTAATGAAGACACGATAATCGGCACCGGCAAAGCGATGCTTCACGGCATCCTGATAGGCGGGGCTGTTGTACCAGGCCTTCGCCGCTGCGGTGTCAGGGAATTCCACGATCACGGCGCCTTCGATCGGTGCGCCTTCCAGTGTTTCGTGGGCACCATAGAAGGCCAGCGGCTTGGCAACGTGCCCGGCAAGAGTCCCGCCGGCCTTGCCGCCATAGGTCGCGAACTCTTCCGGATCGCGCAAGCGTTCACGCGTGAAAACAATATAGGCTGCCATGATAATCCCCCCAGACATCGCTGCCGTGCGCCGCCGGCGCACGGCGTTGACGATTATTCTGCCGCTGTCGCCGCTTCGCCCCAGCCAATGATGGCCTTGGTTTCAAGGAAGTCGGTGAAGGCGTGATCGCCCCACTCGCGGCCGTTGCCCGACTGTTTGTAGCCGCCGAACGGCGCCATCATGTCACCGGGGGCCTGGTTGATGTTGACCTGGCCAGTCCGCAACTGGCGCGCGACCTTACGGGCGTGTTCCGGCTCACCCGAGATATAGCCGGCGAGGCCGTAGACCGTATCATTGGCGATCGCCACGGCCTGTTCCTCGGACTGGTAGGGCAGCATTGCCAGCACCGGGCCAAAGATTTCCTCGCGCGCAATCGTCATATCGTTGCTGACATCGGCAAAGATCGTCGGCTTGACATAATAGCCCTTGTCGAGGCCATCCGGGCGCCCGGTGCCGCCGCTGACCAGCGTCGCGCCTTCGTCGATACCCTTCTGGATCAGCCCCTGGATCTTGGTCCACTGCGTCTCACTGACAACAGGCCCCATCGCGGCATTGCCATCAGGCGAACCGACTGTAGTGGCTTCGGCAGCCGCCTTGGCGATGGCCTTGGCCGCTTCCATCTTGGCGGCCGGGATCAGCATGCGCGTTGGCGCATTGCACGACTGGCCGCTGTTCATCATCACCGACTTGACGCCGCCGGCAACGGCGACCTGCAGATCGGCATCGTCAAGAATGATGTTCGGCGACTTGCCGCCGAGTTCCTGGTGGACACGCTTGACGGTGGGGGCGGCATTGCGGGCAACTTCGATGCCGGCGCGGGTGCTGCCGGTGAAGCTGACCATATCGACTTCGCGGTGCGATGAAAGCGCCGCGCCAACGGTGGGACCGTCGCCGTTGACGAGGTTGAAGACACCGGCCGGCACACCGGCGGCGTGCATGACTTCGGCCCACAGGATCGCCGAGAACGGCGCGATTTCCGACGGCTTGAGCACCATGGTGCAACCGGTGGCGATCGCCGGCACGACCTTGCAGGCGATCTGGTTGATCGGCCAGTTCCACGGCGTGATGAAAGCGCACACGCCGATGGGTTCATGGGTGATGAGCGTGGTGCCGCGCAGCTTTTCGAACTCGTAATTCTTCAGCACCTCGATGCCGGTCATCAGGTGGCCAACGCCGATGGCGGCCTGCGCCTGCATGGCGAGCCAACCCGGCGCGCCCATTTCCTCGGTGATGGCCGCGGCGATTTCGGCAAAACGCTCCTGATATTTCGCCAGGATGTTCTGCAGCAATTCAACGCGGTCGGCGCGGCTGGTTTGTGAATAGCCCGGGAACGCCTTGCGGGCGGCCATGACCGCGCGGTCGGCATCGGCAGCGCTGCCCATCGAGATCACGCCGGCCACGGCTTCGGTCGCCGGGTTGATCACGTCCAGCTGCTTGGGCACCGCCGGATCCACCCATTGGCCGTCGATATAGAATTTGGTGTATTCGCGCATGGTTCAGCCTCCCAGCCGTAATGTTGGAAGGGTTGTAGCACGCCGATGGGGCGATTCGGCGCTTGGCGCTTTTGATAAGGCTATTTCGCCGGCAGCAGCAGCGTGACCGCCGCCGCCATGCTTTCCACGCCCGTCGCGATGGTCGGCGCCGGATCGGGGGCCCAGCCGCTGTTGTGCAGCGACGGGATGGCTGGCCCACCCTTTTGCGCCGCATCCCACTGCGCCTGGCCGACGCCGCCCAACCAGAAGATCACTGACGGCGCCTTGGCTTCCAGCCCGAAATACTGGAAATCCTCCGACGCCATCGACGGATCAAGATCGATCACCCGCGCCTTGCCGAGCTTGGCTTCGAACTGCGTCTTGATGCGGGCGGCCAGCGCCGGATCATTCAGGGTCGGCACGCCATAGCCGGTGTGATTGATCACCGGCATCAGGGTTTCGGGCAGGCCGGCGGCAATCGCCTCGCCGCGCGCCACCCGGGCAATGCCATCGAGCAGGCGCTGCTGCTGCCCCGGATCATAGCTGCGGATGGTCAGCTGCAGTTTCACCTCGTCGGGGATGATGTTGTGCTTGGTGCCGCCGTGGATGCTGCCCACGGTGATCACCGCCGGCTGGAACGGATCGTTCTCGCGGGAAATCAGCGGCTGCAGGCCGGTGACGATGCGAGCGGCCAGCGCCACCGGGTCCTTGGTGCTGGCCGGATAGGCGCCGTGGCCGCCAACGCCCTTCACCACCATGTCCATCGAGGTCGAGATGGACAGCGCCCGCAACTGCGGCACGCTCACCGTGCCGGCCGGGATGCCGCTGCTGTCGTGCAGGGCCAACGCATAATCCGGCTTGGGAAAGCGCGTGAACAGCCCATCGGCAATCATCGCCCGTGCCCCGCCAAGCCCTTCCTCGGCTGGCTGGCCGATCATCACCACGGTACCGCGCCACGCCTTGCGATTTTCCGCCAGCCAGCGCGCCGTGCCCACCCACACGCTCATGTGGATATCGTGACCGCAGGCATGCATCACCGGCGTCATCGGCCCATCGCCATAGCGGCCCATCGCGGTGCTGGCATAGGGCAGCCCGGTGGCTTCCTTCACCGGCAGCCCGTCCATGTCGGCGCGGATCAGCACGGTGGGGCCCTTGCCGTTCTTCAGCACCGCCACAATGCCGGTGCGACCGACCTTTTCGGTCACTTCGAAACCGGCGGCGCGGGCTTCAGCGGCAAGGATGCCAGCAGAGCGCACCTCCTCGAAACTCAGTTCGGGATGGGCGTGAAGATCCTTGTAGAGCGTCACCAGGTCAACCGGCGCCGCAACCGTGGGGGTGGCAAGCAGGGCAGCCGCCAGCACAATCGTCTTCATCTTCATTCCCCTCAAACCAAGGCCGACAAGCCGTCCCACGCCAGCTTGCCGCCAACCAGGATCATCAGTGTGTGCATGATGGCATAGAAACGCGGGCCATCAATACGCCGCACCAGCACGGTGCCGGCCCAGGTGGACGCCAGCGCCGCCGGCATCAGCGCGGCGGCCAGCCACAGATTGGCCGGCGTGAAGGCACCAAGCGCATAATAGGCCGGCACTTTGAGCCAGTTGATCAACGCGAAAAACACGCTGCTGGTGCCGATGAACATGTCACGCGGCAGCTTGCGGGGCAGCACATGCATCTGGAACGGCGGTCCGCCGGCATGGGCGATCTGGCTGGTGAAGCCGGCCGCCGCACCCATGGCCACGCCCTCCCAGGCGCCGCCGAGCCGCGCTGGCACGCCGCAATGTTCGGCACGGATGCGCTGGATGGCAAAGACGATGGCAATCAGGCCAACGGCCGCTTCCACCACCGATACCGACACGAAACGCGCCAGCGCCCAGCCAGCAAAGATGCCCAGGCAAGCGCCCGGCACCATGCGCTTCAGCACGCCATCGTCACGATGCGCGCCAAAGGCCTTCACCGAAAACACGTCCTGCACCAGCAGGATCGGCAGCAGGATGGCCGCGGCCAGCACCGGGCTCATGCCCAGCGCCATGATCGGCACGCCCAGCACCCCCAGGCCGGCAAAGCCGCCCTTGGCAAGGCCCAGAATGGTGACGCCGGCCAGCGCTGCGATCCAGAAGGCCCAGCCCTGCGCGCTGAGCAATTCGGCAATGCCCCACGGCACGATCAGGCGGCGCGCAGTTCGATCAGCACCAATCGTGCCGTCCAGCGCGGCCACGGCAACGCAATGCGCCAATGGCCAGGCCCGATCGCCTGCAACACGCCCAGCTGGTCGCGCTGGCCATCCTCGCCATAGCGCAGCCGGCCCATCTCGCCGGCCAACCGCACTG
This sequence comes from Sandarakinorhabdus sp., assembly GCF_032115815.1. Classification (GTDB taxonomy): domain Bacteria; phylum Pseudomonadota; class Alphaproteobacteria; order Sphingomonadales; family Sphingomonadaceae; genus Sandarakinorhabdus. The sequence continues at coordinate 10,285 of NZ_JAUMBI010000047.1, read as the reverse complement.
TGCCCAGAAACACCAGCCGATCCACATCGGGATAAAGCGTGCCCATATATTGCTGCGGCCCCGGCGCCGTTTCAATGCGCAGCACGATGCCATCGGCGCTGAGCCGGCAGGGCGCCCAGGCACTGGCCTGCACCGCCGGGCTGACACGCGGGCTGCCCTGCCGCCAACCGATCTGGATGATACGGCACTGATGATCCCCCGCCGATGGCAGGGCCGGGTTAACGACGATGGCTTCGCCGGCCACCGGGCCAAGCGCGGCCAAGTCGGCGGCGGCGCCGGCTTCGGCCACATCGGCGCGGGCCTGATCCCAGGCTTCCGAAAGGCGTGCCAGCCGGCCGCGATCCTGATCCTTGATCACCGCCTGCCACACATCGGCACGGCGCACGACGGCATAGGGGCGCAGTTCTTCATCCTTGCCGCTGCAGCCGGCCAGAACCAGCAGCGCCAGCAGGGCCAGCGCGCGCCTCATCATTCGCCCAACATACCGCGCACGAATCCGGCCAGGCCCAACTGGCGTTTGCGGCGCAGGCGTTCGGCCTTCAGGATGGCGCGAATTTCATTCAGGCAGGTTTCGGCATCATCGTTGACGAGGATATAATCATACTCGCCCCAATGGCTGATCTCGTCGCGGGCGCGGGCCATGCGATCGGCGATCACTTCGGGATGATCGGTGTTGCGATTCCTGAGCCGGCGCTCCAGCTCGTCCAGATGCGGCGGCAGGATGAACACCCGCACCAGATCGGAGGCCGCATCGGTCTGCTGCAGCTGCTGGGTGCCCTGCCAGTCGATATCGAACAGCACATCCCGCCCATCGGCCAGCGCCGATTCGACCGGCGCGCGCGGTGTGCCATAACGGTTGCCGAACACGGTCGCCCATTCCAGCAGGGCGTTTTCTTCGACCATCGACTGGAACTGATCGTGCGACACGAAATAATAATCCACGCCGTCCACTTCACCGGGGCGTGGGCTGCGCGTTGTGGCCGAAACGCTCATGGTGATGCCGCTGTCTTCGGCCATCAGCGCGCGCGACATGGTGGTCTTGCCGGCACCCGAGGGGGAGGACAACACGAACATCAGGCCGCGCCGGAGTGGACTGCGGGCCGGCGCGCCGGTGCGGGCAAACTGCGTCACTTGCGGCGGAACCGATCAAGGGTAACGACGTTGCTGCCTTCATCCTGAGGTTCGGGCGACGGCGCTTCCGGCGGCGGCTCCTCGGGCGGCGGGCCTTCGCCATCCTTGGGCGGGAATTGCAGGGCAAAATTCACCGCCGGATCCACAAAGCCGACAATGGCATCATAGGGGATCACCAGGCTGGACGGCATCTGGTTGAAGCTGAGCCCGATGGAGAAATGATCATCGGCCACCACCAGATCCCAATAACGGTGCTGGATGACGATGGTCATCTCGTCCGGATAGCGCTCCATCAGATGTTTCGGGATGGAAACACCGGGCGCGCGAGTGCGGAAAGCAATGTAGAAATGATGGCCGCCGGGCAGGCCGCCTTCATCCGAAATGCGCTGCAAGACGCGGCTGACCACACCGCGCAGCGCATCCTGGACGATATCGTCGTAGGGGATCAGGCTGTCGGGCGTGGTGTCGTTCACGAGAACTGAGCCTTGGCTGGAAAATGCGGGTGAAGTGCCGCCATCGATTGGCGCGAGGCGTTGTCTAGGTCAAGGGGGGCCAAGGTCAAGCGATATGCCCGCCGCAATGACGGATGACATCGCCGCAGCCGGGCCGTGCGTATCTTCGCCGTCGTGCGCCGGCACCTGGGGGAGGAAAACATGATGCAACGCGGGACCACGGGGCAAGTGGCCACGGTTATGGTTCTGCTTGCCTGCCTGCCGGGCTGTGTTTCGGCCGGGCGATTGCCGCCGACCCGGACCGATGCACCGGCGCTTGACGCGCTCGCCTTCTTTGCCGGGCAGAGCCGGGGCAAAGGCACGCTGAAGATCGCCCTGCGCCGGCCACGCGCCGTGACGGTGGCCAGCGCCGGGCGGTGGGGAAGCGATGGCGGCCTCATCCTCGATCAGACAGTGATTTTGGCCGGCCAGCCGGCCACGCAGCGGCAATGGCAGTTGCGCCGTGATGGGCCAAGTGGTGTCGCCGGCAGCCTGAGCGATGCTGCCGGGCCGGTGACCGGCCGCATCGAGGGCAATCGCCTGCACCTGCGTTTCACCATGAAGGGCGGCCTGCGCGCCGATCAATGGCTGGCGCTGCAGCCCGGCGGCCAGGTGCTGCACAATGTGATGATCGTGCGCAAATGGGGCCTGCCGCTGGCGCGGCTCGACGAGGTGATCACGCAAACGGAGAAGTGAGGGGGTTCTGTTGCCCGGCCCCCCAGAGTCGCTTGTGGGTCGGGGGGCCGTGATTGTGCAAATTGGTGAGGGGGTTCTGTTGCCCGGCCCCCCTCGGGCCGCTGGAATCCACTTCTGTTGCCCGGTGTGGCCCGAACCGCGCTTTCGGCCAGTGAAACTCAGTCCGTGAGGACCGGGTTACGCTGCGATTGCGAATGCCTCGTTGTCGTTGGCATTTATGGTGTTTTGAACGGTTTTACGGCTCATTCAGGCCGGGCAAAAACATCGTCTTTGAACACACGTCGATTCTGGTTCGGCCCCATACATCGCCCCGACAACGGGTTGGAGAATGGTGGAGCCGCCGGGTACTGCCCCCGGGTCCGCTGCGTCTATTTCACGGCATCATTTATCGCCATATCCGGCAAGCCGGCATCACCCATGTAGGCTGACCGAGGTGATTCCTCAAGGGTCAGCCCTTCACAAAGCGCCGGTACAGCGCCGGCAGCAGCAGCAGGGTGAGCAGGGTTGAGGAGAGGATGCCGCCGATCACCACGGTGGCGAGCGGGCGCTGCACCTCCGCCCCGGCGCCAGTGGCAATCGCCATCGGCAGGAAACCGATGCTGGCCACCAACGCGGTGGAGATGACGGGCCGCAGCCGGTCCATGGCGCCCTCGCGCACCGCATCGTCCCTGGCCATGCCTTCGCCGCGCAGATGGTTGATGTGGTCAACCATCACCAGGCCATTCAACATCGCGATTCCCGACAGCGCGATGAAGCCGATCGCCGCCGTGATGGAAAAGGGCATGGCCCGCACGGCCAGCGCAAACACGCCGCCCGTCACCGCCAGCGGGATGCCGGCAAACACGATCAGCGCCTGGGAGACCGAGCCCAGCGCGCCATAGACCAGCACAAGGATCAGCAGCAGACACGCCGGCACCAGCACCGCCAGCCGGGCCTTGGCTTCCTGCAACTGCTTGAACTGGCCGCCATATTCGATGCGATAGCCTTCGGGCAGCGCCACCGCCTTCGCCATCTCGGCCTTGGCGCGGGCGACATAGCCCTCGATATCGCTGCCCGAAAGATTGACCAGCAGCGCCGCGCGCTTCTGGCCATTGTCACGGCGCACCGGCTCCACCGCCAGCACTTCCTCAAGCCTTGCCACCCGGCCCAACGGCAGCAGCCCGGCCTGCCCGACCCTGAGCGGCAGCGCCCGGATGGTATCGAGATCGGCGCGGCTGGAATCGGGCAGGCGCACCACGATGCCGTGGCGGCGGATGCCTTCCAATATGGCCCCCACTTCCTGCCCCGCCAGCGCGGTGCTGATGGCACGGTTCACCTCGTCCGCCCCCAGGCCCAGCCGCACCAGCGCGTCATGATCAACCCGCACCACCAGGCTGGGGGTGCGGCCATCCACTTCATATTCGGCCTGCGCCGTGCCAGGCAGACGTTTCATCACGTTCAGCACCTGGCCGCCCAATTGTTCCAGCCGGTCATTGTCGTCGCCGAAAATCTTCACCGACAGATCGGCGCGGGTGCCTTCCAGCATTTCGTTGAAACGCATCTCGATCGGCTGGCCGCGCAGGAAGCTCTGATCGGCAAACTGGCGGCGGGCTTCGGCTTCGATGGCATCCTGCAACGCGACCTTGCTCTGCGGGCCATCGGCTGGCCATTCGCTCAGCGGCTTGTAGCTGACATAAAGATCATTCTCGTTCGGCGGCATCGGATCGGTGGCCACCGCCGAGGTGCCGATGCGCGAAAACACGGCGGTGATCTGCGGGAATTGCTTGAGCAGCGATTTTTCCAGCGCGATTTCGAGTTCAAGGCTGCGCTCCAGGCTCATGTCCACCGGCTTGTAGATCATCGTGGTGATCGAGCCTTCGTCCAGCCGCGGCGTGAACTGGGTGCCAAGCCGGGTGAACAGCAGCCCAGCCGCGCCCACCGCCAGCAGCGCCGGCACCAGCGCCAGCAGCGGCCGCGCCAGCGTGGCGGTCAGCACCGGGCGATAGGCGCCTTCCAGCGCCGCCACCAGCCGGGTCGGCTCGGTACTGGCGCCGGCCTTCAGCCAATAGGATGCCAGTGCCGGCACCAGCGTCACACTCACCAGCAGCGCTGCCGACAGCGCCAGCATCACCGTGATCGCCATCGGCCGGAACAATTTGCCTTCCACCCCGCCCAGTGCCAGCACCGGCACATAAACCAGCGTGATGATCGCCACACCAAAGGCCACGGGCCGCGCCACCTGCCCCATGGCTTCGGAAATCACCGCGCGGCGACCGGTGTCGGTGAGAGGATGGCCCAGCCGGGCCTGTTCCGCCCCCAGCCGGCGCAGGGCGTTTTCCACCGCCACAATCGCCCCATCAACGACCAGCCCGAAATCGAGCGCACCCAGGCTCATCAGATTACCGCTGATATCGAGCCGCACCATGCCAATGCTGGCCAGCAGGAAGGCCACCGGAATCACCGCCGCCACGATCAGCGCCGCGCGCCACTGGCCCAGCGCCATGATCAGCACGAACGCCACCAGCAATGCGCCTTCGGAAAGATTGCTGCGCACGGTGGCGACAGTGCGCTCGACAATGTCGGCACGATCATAGCGCACCTTGATCACCATGCCCTTGGGCAAGGCCGCCTGCACCTCGGACAGATGTTCGTCCACCCGCCGGGCGACCTCGCGGCTGTTCTGGCCGGTGAGCATCATGATGGTGCCCATCACGGTCTGCTGGCCGTTCACGGTGGCCGCGCCCGCGCGCAGCATGTGGCCAACGCGCACGGTGGCAAGATCAGCCACGGTCAGCGGCCGCACGCCGCCGGCGAACTTCACCGGCAGCGCGCCGATGGCTTCGGGCTGCATCACCTTGGCGTCGGTGCGCACCACCAGCCGGCGGCCGCTCTGCGAGATGGCGCCGCCGCCGGCATTGTCGGCATAGGCGGCCACCGCCGTGGCGAGTTCGGCTGGCGTCACCCCGGCGGCCGCCAGCTTTGCCAGGTCCGGCTCGATCACATATTGGCGTTCCAGCCCACCGATGCTGTTTACTTCGGCGACGCCGGCGACCTGGCGCAGCATGGGGATGACGACATATTCCTGGGTTTCGGCCAGGGCCATCAGATGTTCGTCGTGGGTGCTGGCCGGTTGCAGGCCAGCGTGATGCGGCTCGGCGTGCGGCGGGTGATCCCATTCAAGCGTGTAATAGAGGATCTCGCCCAGCCCGGTGGTGATCGGTGCCAGTTGCGGCGCCGAACCGGGCGGCAGTGTCGCCATCGCGGTGGCCAGCCGTTCCGTCACCACCTGGCGCGCGCGCATCACATCGGTGCCGTCTTCATACAGCAAGGTCACCTGCGACAGGCCCGAACGGGTGAGCGAGCGGAAGCCAGTCAGACCGGGCTGGCCGCCCATCAGTCGTTCGATCGGCACCGTCACCCGCGTCTCGATCTCTTCGCCGGCGAGGCCCGGCACGGCGGTGTTCACCTGCACCTGCACGCCCGTGACGTCGGGAATGGCGTCAATCGGCAGGGTGACGAGGTGATAAAGGCCGATGGCCGCCGCGATCAGCGCCGCGATCAGCACGCCGCCGCGATGGCGGGCGCTGGCCGAAATCAGGGTGGCGATCACGGCTGTTCGCCGCCCCCGGTGAGGATGCGGATATTCTCGCGCGCTTCCCACAGGCCGGCACGGGTATCGAGGACAGCGCTCATGGCATCGAGCCAGCCGGTCTGCATCTGCACATAGGTGGCCAGCGGGACAGCGCCCAGGCGGTAGGCACGATCCGCTTCGGCGGCCGCCTCGGCAAAGCGCTGCGGCACGTCGCCCGGCCATTTAACCAGCGCGTCAGAACGGGCGCGATAGAGGGCGGCATCGGCATGCAGGCTGGCCAGCAACCGCCGGCGGGTCGCGATCAGTGCCGCCTCGCCTTGGGCGGCGCGCGATTCGGCTGCGGCCACATCGCCTTCCTGCCGGTTCCACAACGGGATCGTGGTCTGCGCGCGCACCCCGGCAATGGTGTCGCGCACATCGCCACGTTCCCGCGTGAGATAGGGCCCGATCGTGATGGCACCCACCCGGCTCTTTTCGGCCAACCGCACCGCCAGCCCCTGCTGGCCCAGTTGCGCCTTCAGGGCAAGCAGTTCGAAATTGCTGCCTTCCAGCCGATCGGCCAGCACCGTCACATCCGGCAACGGCGGCGGTGCCGACGGCGGACGCAGGATGCGCACCCGCGCCGGGAAGGGCTGGCCGCGCAGGCCATTCAGTTCATAGAGCGCGGTGTTGTACGCGGCTTGCGCCTCGGCCGCGATGCGTTCGGCGTTGATGGCAGACGCTTCCAGCACGGCGGCTTCTTGGCGCGGCGCCGGGCCAGCCGGATCGCGCGCCACCAGCACCGCGGCCAGGCTGCGCATGCGGGCCGCCACAGCGGCAGCGGCATCGGCGCGTTCACCGGCGGCAAACAGGCGATAGCCCAGGCTGCGGGCGCGGCCGGCCAGCGTTGCATCAAATTGTGCCAGCCCCAGCCGCGCCAGCGTCACATTGCCTTGCGCGATTGCCTTCCTGAGCGGGATGCGGCCATTGAACTCGATCGGCTGCAGGATCGACACGGCAAAGGCCGGGCCGTCACCCAGACGCTGGCCATTGAGCGGGCTGTCGGTGCGCTTCTCGCCGAAATCGACGCTGATTTCCGGATCCGCCAGCCGGCCAGCCGCCGCGACACCGGTCTGCGCCAGGCTGATCTGGCGGGCAAGATATTGGCGCTCAGGATTGCCGGCGACCACCTCCGCGGCCAGCGCGTCGATGGAAAGCGCAGACTGTGCCGCAGCGGGGACCGCCATTGTGATGGCGGCAAGAAGGCAAATCGCACGGATCATGCCGATCCGCGTAACGCGTTTGCGAAAAAAGAAAACCCGTTATCTTACGGGTGTTTAGTTGCGATTAGGTCGCGATAGCGGCTGAGCACGGCGCCGTTGATGGCGTCCCAGTCAAAAGCCTGTGCGGCGGCCAGACCAGCCTTGCCATGGCCGGCGCGCAGCAGCGGATCGGTGCAGTAACGCTGCAGGGCGTCAGCATAGCCGGTGATATCACCCGGCGTCACCAGCGCGCCGGTGTCGCCATCGGTGACCAGGCATTCGTTGCCGCTGGCCCGCGCCGCCACCACCGGGATGCCGCTGGCCATGGCTTCCAGGTTGATATTGCCAAAGGTTTCGGTGGTCGACGGATTGAGCAGCATGTCCATGCTGGCATAGGCCCGCGCCAGGTTGGTACCATCAAGGAAGCCAGTGAAAATCGCGTCGGGGGCCAGCGCCTCGAAGCGCTCGCGCGCCGGGCCATCGCCCACCACCACCAGCCGGTGCGGCACGCCGCGGCGTTTCAATTCGGCGACTGCGGCCGCAACCGTGTCGAGCCCCTTTTCCAGCACCAGCCGGCCAACGAAGCCGATCACCGGTTCAGCATCGCCCACGCCCAGGCTCCAGCGCCATTCTGGCGAACGACGCTTCGGATTGAAGCGGCCCTTGTCAACGCCCCGGCTCCACACCGCGGGCTCGGTGCGAATAATGCCGGCGTCGCGCATCGTCTCGCCAAAGGCAGCGGTGGTGACGAACACCTCGTCCAGCCCGGTATAGAAACGCCCCAGCATCATTTCCATCAGCGGCCGGGCAAAGCCGAAGCCATAATATTCGAGATAGGTTTCAAAGCGGGTGTGGATGGAAGCCACCACCGGCACACCCAATTGGCGCGCCAGCCGCTTGGCACTGTGGGCAGCGGGATCGGGGGCTGAAAGATGGATGATGTCAGGGCCGAACTCGCGGACGTCGCGCTTCAACCGTTCCGGCAGGCCCAGTGCCACGCGATATTCGCCGCGGCCGGGGATGGAAAAACTCGGCACCGAAACCAGCGTGCCAGCCGGCTCGAACGCGGGGGTATCGCTGGTGGGGGAATAGACGCGCACAGTGCAGCCCTGCCGCTCCAGAAAGGCGACTAGGCGATTGAGCGCCTGGTTGGCGCCATCCCTGACATAATTGTAATTGCCTGAGAACAGCGCGACCTTCAGCGGGCGCGCGGGCGCCGGCTCGGGTTCGACAGGTTCAGGCATACGATAGGCAGTGGCCACGATCTTTTCCCTGATTCCAGTGCTCAATCGCATGCCATTGTGGCCAAGACGGGGCAGAGTGAGGGCAGAGTGGCCGTGACAGGGCCGGAAGCGAAAAGCGCCGCCCGGATGGCCGGACGGCGCCTTTGTTGTTTGCAGTGCGCTCTGTTCAGGCGGCGGTGGCAACCCGGCGGCGGCGGGCCACGGCGCCAACTAGGCCAAAGCCGGCGATCAGCATCGCCCAGCTGGCCGGTTCGGGGACGGCGCCGCCGCTGTTGGTGTAGATCACCTTTTCGTAGTCGGCGCCGAAGCTGATGATATCATTGAAGCGATAGCCGCCGGCACTGTTGATCGTGTGCAGGCACAACCGGCCGCTCCCCGAGGTCGTGTCGCATTGGCTCTTGGACACCGACTGGCCGCCGGGCGCAAAGCCAAACGACCAGTTGTCGGCGTTATACCATTCGGTGCCATTGGCATTGTGGGTCACGTTGCTGTTAGGGTCAGGACTCATAGCCAGAACAGGACGGTTGCGGCGAGAGCGACTGCTGACAGGAAGACGGTCGGGCACCTGTCGTAGCGTGTTGCAACACGCCTCCAGTCTTTGAGGCGACCGAACATGATCTCGATCCTGTTGCGGCTTTTGTATCGTCGTTTGTCGTATTTGACGGGCTTTGTGCGAGATTTTCTGCCCGGGATGCAGTGCGAAATCCCTTTCTCTGCAAGAGCATCGCGGAACCAGTCGGCGTCATAACCCCGGTCGCCCAGTAGCCACTGTGCTTTGGGCAGGCCGTCCAGTAACGCTGCTGCTCCTGTGTAATCGCTGACCTGCCCCGCCGTCATGAAGAAGCTGATCGGGCGGCCCCTCGCATCCGTCACAGCGTGCAGCTTGGTGTTCATGCCGCCTTTCGTGCGCCCGATCAGCCGCCCAGAACCCCCTTTTTTACCCGCAGGCTCGATGCCGTGCGGTGCGCTTTGAGATAGGTCGCATCGATCATGATCGTCTTGCGGTCAGCCCCCTTGGACGCCAGGCCATCCATCATCCGGGTGAACACGCCCTTGTCGCTCCATCGCTTCCAGCGGTTATAGAGCGTCTTTGCCGGACCATATTCTCGCGGCGCATCCCGCCACCGCAAGCCGTTGCGATTGATGAAGATAATGCCGCTCAGCACGCGGCTATCATCGACCCGCGGCCGACCATGGCTCTTGGGAAAGAACGGCTGAAGCCGAGCCATTTGCTCGTCCGTCAGCCAAAAAAGATCGCTCACCATTCAGGCTCCTTGCGGAGCTTGAATCAGATCGCGCAAATCAGATCAATGGGTCCTGACCCTAGCCCATGGCGATCCGCAATCCGTTCAGCGTCACCTTGAGCTCATTGCCCAAGGCACGACATGGGTGGCAGAGGACGGCGATACGATCCTGGGTTTTCTCAGCGGCGAGCGCTTCGGGGCATCGCTCCAAATCTGGGAGCTGTCGGTCCGCTCTGAAGCACAAAAGCAGGGCGTCGGTCGCCAATTGATCGAAACAGCTCAACGTTGGTCTGCGAAGCAGGGCTTGGCGGACATCACTCTGACCACCTTCCGATCCGTTTCGTGGAATGAACTCTTCTACCAATCTTGTGGATTTCGCACGCTCGGACGGACGCAAGTGCCGCCACGACTTGCGGGCCTTCTGGAGAACGAGCGGAAAGCAGGGCTGCCTGTCGAAAGGCGATGCGCAATGGTATGGGAGAGCTGAACACCGACCTTGCCGAAACGTATCCATCCGGCGGGTCTTGCGATTACCCATAAGTATCTGAATCACTTACCAGTCTCGCACGAAAAAACTTGAACCGGATGAATCGGTTGTGATTCATTCACGAGCATCGTGGCGTGTTCGTGAGGTGCGAGATGTCGATTGAAGGCGATAAGCGGATGG
>NZ_JAUMBI010000046.1:0-2660 GCF_032115815.1 Sandarakinorhabdus sp. | reverse complement strand
GCGCTGGACGGCGGAAATCCGCTTTCAGCTCGGCGCGCAGCTGATCGAGGGCCATGCTGGCGCGCTCGCCGTGGGGCGCAGCCTGGCTGATCTGGCCGATGCCGCCGTGCAGAATCTGGCGCCGGCAGTGGCAGAGGATTTCGCCCGCAGCCATGGTCGCGTGCCGGGCGGCGAACTGGTGGTGCTGGCGCTGGGCCGGCACGGCGGCCGGGCGATGACGCACGCCAGCGATCTTGATCTGGTGTTCCTGTTCACCGGCCACCACGAAACCCTGTCGGATGGGGCCAAGCCGTTGCCGGCCGCCACCTATTTCAACCGGCTGGCGGCACGGCTGGTGACAGCGCTTTCGGTACCGACCGCCGCCGGTGCGCTGTACGAAGTGGATACGCGGCTGCGACCATGGGGAGCGAAGGGCAATCTGGCGCTCTCGGTGGACAGTTTCGCCCGTTATCAGCGCGATGAAGCGGAAAGCTGGGAGCATATGGCGCTCACCCGCGCCCGCGTCGTGGCCGGGCCGGCCGAAGCGGCACAGGCGGTGATTGCCGGTGTGCTGGCCGCCCCGCGTGATGTACCAACCTTGCGCAAGGCGGTGCTGGCGATGCGGGCAGACATGGCCGCTGCCAAGCCGCCGCAGGGCCGGTTCGATGTGAAGCTGGCCGCGGGCGGCATGGTCGATCTGGAGTTCATCGTGCATTTTCGTCAGCTGGCCAACGGGCAGGGCCTGGCGCCGGAGCTGCCGGTGGCGCTGGATGAGCTCATCGCCGCTGGATTGCTGCCGGCCGATCTTCGGCAAGCGCATGATTTCCTGGCGCGTACGCTGATCTGGCTGCGGCTGCTGTTTGCCGGCGCCCGGGTGCCCGATACGCTGCCCGAACCGGTGCAGGCGATCCTTGCGCGGGCGCTGGCTGCGGCAAATTTCACCGGCTTCACCGAACAACTGGCCATCGCCAGACAGGCGGTGCGCATGGCATGGGCAGAGGTGTTCAGCGAAGGAGACAAATGATGAGCATGCCGCAACCCGGAACTGCTGCCCCGGCCTTTACGATGGATGGCGACACGGGCCCAATCAGCCTGACTGATTTCGCCGGCAAGAAACTGGTGCTCTATTTCTACCCCAAGGACGACACGCCGGGCTGCACCAACGAAGGCAAGGCGTTCTCGGCGCTCAAGGCCGATTTCGATGCCGCCGATACGGTGGTGGTGGGCGTCTCGCGCGACAGCGTCGCCAGTCACGCCAAGTTTCGCGCCAAGCATGGCCTGACCGTGCTGCTCGGTAGCGACCCCGGCGACGTGACGGAGGCTTATGGCACGTGGGTGGAAAAATCCATGTACGGCAAGAAGTATATGGGGATCGAGCGCGCCACCTTCCTGATCGGCCGCGACGGCAAGATCGCCGAAGTTTGGGCCAAGGTGAAGGTGCCCGGCCATGCCGAAGCCGTTCTGGCCACGGCACAGGCGATGGCCTGAACTGAAGACGCCCTGAGGATTTCTACGCTGCGCCACTTGTACGAACACTGAGGGAGAAAAACCGGCGGCGACCGGATCATCGCGGGGAGGGGACGCCCCATCGATCCTGATTCGCCGCCGGCACCCTCGCGCACCAGCGATCCGACCGGGGCCCATCCGACGGATCAAACTGCTGCCATGAGTGTATCTACGGCCGCCGTTGGCCAGAGTTTCACGCTTGTGGCACGAAAAGGTCACAATTCATCGCCTGCGCCGAACGGTTGGCCGCTCCCCGGCGAATGAACCATTGTTCAGCCCGGCGGGGGCTGCTCATTAACCAGTGTCAGTCGGGTTCACCGGCGGCAAAAGGGGACAGTGGTTTTGCTGGGTGATGGCACTGGAATCTGATTCCGGTGTGAAATCCTCGCTTGCCCGGGTTCCCAGCCTGATGAAGGGTCGCACTGGGTCATGCAATTTCTGAGCGGCAAGATGATGATGGCGGCACTGGGCCTGTTGGGCCTCGTGGCAACCGCTCCGGCCGCCGCCGATGATGTGACTTCCGCCGCCCCGATTTCCGCCGTTTCCGCCGTCTCGGCCATGACGCTGGACGACAGCGCCACCAACAAGGCCAGCAGCATGGCCGAAGCCCGCCGCGCCTTCCTTGCGGCGCTGGCCAACGAACGCACCGATGCCGCCACCCTGGCCCGCATGCTGCCGCGCGCTGGCCAGCCCGTTGCTGCGCTGATCGGCGCTGCCCCGGCCGGCACCCCACGCGCCGAAGCCGTGCTGCGCCGCCTTGGCCTCAACCCGGATCGCTTCCTCGGTAATGCCGGCGGCCCCTTCATCGCCGCCAATGATCCGCAAGTGCGCGATCTGCAGGCCAGCGCCGCGCGCCAGGCCGCCATCGCCGCCACCTTCGCTCGCATCCCGGCCTTCCTGCCGGTCAATCATTATGATCCGTCGTCGGATTTCGGCTATCGTTCCGATCCGTTCCACGGCGGCGGCGCCTTCCACGCCGGCATCGACATGACCGGCAAGACCGGCGACGCCATACATGCTGCGGCCGATGGTGTCGTTGTCCGCGCCGGCTGGTGGGCAGGCTATGGCAAGGTGGTCGTGATCGATCACGGCAATGGCCTCGAAACCCGCTATGGCCACATGACCCGCTTCCACGTGAAGGAAGGCGACGTGATCCGCCAGGGCCAGGTTGTTGG
>NZ_JAUMBI010000045.1:0-4957 GCF_032115815.1 Sandarakinorhabdus sp. | reverse complement strand
ATTTCGACGCCGATGGACCTCGACGCGGCGCGGGATTTCAATCGGTTTTTCTACACGCTGGTCGAAACGGCGGCCAATGGGGTGGCGAAGCCGGTGATGAAGGCAAAGTCCACCCAGCCGTAAGCCTTCTTATTCCCCCGGCCGGTACGTCTTCTCCACATGCCCCTGCAGCTGCGCATCGGTGAAATAGACCGGGCGGAAATCATGCGTCCGATACCGCTCCGCCTGGTCGCGGAAGTGCGGGCTAGCCGGGCTGCTGTTCAGGCCGCCGGCGTGGACGGCGCGCGCCTCCGGCCCGTCCTTGCCGAAGCGGACGACGGCGACGAAGCTGTTGCCGTAATCGCCATACCAGCGCTTGGTGCCGTCACGCTGGCGGGCGCCGAAGCTGGCGAGGCTGCCCCAGTTGCCGCTGGCAAAGCCGATCGGCGTTGAGGGCAATTTGTCGTCATAGGATTGTGCAATGTTGGCGGTCAGGCGCTGGAAGCGGTTGATGTGGCCCCACGGCACATCCCAGCCGCCAAAATCGCCGGCCAGCTTGCCAACGGCGGCATCGAGCGCAGCCAGGCGTTCGGCATCCGGCACCTTGGCGCTGGCGAGATAGGGCACGATGGCCTCTTCATCGAGCTTGGCGACCGGGCCGAAGCGTTTGACCATGTCATCACCCCAGAACATCGCCAGCGACGTGGGGATCGAGGTTTCACTGGCGCGATAATCCCAGGCCTTCAGCGCAGCGATCGGCGCGGCCAACCGGGCCTTTTGCGGCCCATCGGCCAGTGCCTCCCACGCTTTCACCAGCGGCGGGATGGTATCGGCAAAGCCCTGCAGGAACGGATCATAGGCGGTGGTGAGCAGGCCGGAGAGATCGAACTTCCGGTCGCCGCTCAACAAGCGCAGCGCGTTCGGCCCGCGCGGGTTTTCGCCCGCGGAGTCCATATATTTGGCGAAGGCGGCCTGTTTCGGGCTGTCCGGGCCGGCGGCAGTCCACGGCCAGTTGTTGACGTTGAAGGCAAAACCGCTGCCCGGGTTCATCACGCTGGGCAGTTGATCAAGGCTGTGCTCGCCCTGCCAATCGGTGGCGGGGTCGCTGCCGTCGACGGGCTTTTTCCAATCGAACTTGGGATCACGGATCGGCACGAACTGTGGGTGGAGATAGGCGATCTCACCCTTGCTGCTGGCAAACAGCGTGGCGTTGGATGAATTGGCGCGGCGTGTTGCGACCTTCAGATAACTGGCCAGATCGGTCGTCTTGGTGCGCAGGAAGCTCTGCTCCAGCGCGGCAACCGGCCGGTGCATCAAGGCGACAGCGATCCACTTGCCGTTCTCGGCGCGGATCACCGGGCCGTGGTGAGAGCGCCACGTGGTGAAGCTGCGGCTCTTCATGCTGCCTTCGGCTGCGCGGTAGGGCACGGTGATGCTCTTCTCGGCCAGCGGGCGCCAATTGGTGCCGTGCAGATAATACCAGCGTCCGCCCTTCTTCTCCACGGTCAGCGCGAACTCATCGATATTGTCGACGCCCGACGACGTGTGCATCCAGCCGGTGTTCCGGTTGAAGCCCTGATAGACGAAGAACTGCCCCCAGGTGCTGGCGCCATAGGCATCAAGGCCCTGACCGCTTTCGACCTTGGCTTCGCTGCGGAAATAGAAGCTGGTGTGCGGGTTGATGAGCAGCAGGGCGTCGCCCGACGTGCTGCGGCTGGGCGCCAGCGCCATGCCGTTGGAGCCGGCGGGCTCGAGCAGTTCGCTGCCCAGTTCCACCGCCGAGAGTTTCACAGCCTGACCGGTGTGGAAGGATTCCAGCCGGCCGAGGTTGATGCTCTCGATATCGCCGCCGATGCTGCCTTCGGAAAAGCTGAGCGCCATCCACGGTTCGAAACGGGTGATCACGCGCGGTTTCACTGCGGGGTGCGTGGCGAGATAATAGTTCAGCGCGTCGGCCCAGGCGGTGGACAGCGACTTCAGCCAGGCGGGGCTGGCGGCATATTGCGCCTTCAGCTCGGCCGGATCGATGAACAGCTTCATGCGCAGGTCGCGCCAGATGGCGCTTTCGCCTTCGGTTTCGGCGAGACGGCCTTGCGCGTTGATGAAGTTGGTTTCGACGCGGTTGAAGTCGTCTTCGGCCTGGGCATAGATCATGCCGAACACGGCGTCGGCGTCGGTTTTTCCCTTGATGTGCGGGATGCCGAAATCATCGCGGGTGATGCTGACGGCGGCCTTGTGCTTGTCCCAGCGGTCGGTCTCGGGGGAGGCCAGGGCCGAGGTGGAGATGAGGGCGGCGAGGAGGGTGAGGCGCAGGATCATGCGCCAACGCTAGAACCCGCACCTTCCTTCGGCAAGAGCGCCAAGCCTATCACAGAGACCAGCGCAGCGCCGGCCAGATACCAGCCGACCGCACCGATGCCATAGCGCGCCGAGAGCGCTGCGCCGATGACGGGCGTAAGGCCGCCGCCGATGATGCCACCCAGGTTGAAGGCCACCGATGCGCCGGTGTAGCGCACGCGGGCCGGGAACAAACCGGGCAGGAAGGCACCCAATGGGCCGTAGACGAAACCCATGACAAACAGGCCCAGTGACAGGAAGGCAAACACGCCGCCGGTGCCGGCCTGCATGAGCGGGCCCATGGTGGCGCCGAGCACGACGCTGGCGAGGCTGCCCAGCATCAGCACGCGCTGCGGGCTAGCGCGGTCGCTGAGCCAGCCGGCGATAAGGATGCCGGCAGCAAGGAACAATATGGCGCCCAGCTGCAATTGCAGGAAGGCTTCGCGGCTGTAGCCTAGCTGGGTGGTGCCATAACCGAGCGCAAACGCGGTCGCGATGTAGAAGATGGCAAAGCAGGTGACGGCGGTGGCGATGCCGCAGAGTGTGGCGCGACCATGATCGCGCACCAGTTCGGCCAGCGGCACCGCCGGCGGCTTTTCATGCTTGACCATGGCGGCGAAAGCCGGGGTTTCCAGGATGGTCAGCCGCACCCACAGGCCGATGCCGACCAGCAGGATCGAGCCGGCAAACGGCAGCCGCCAGCCCCATTCCAGGAACTCGCCGTCGTCCAGCCACAGGCCGAGCGCGAGGAACAGGCCATTGGCCGCGATGAAGCCCACCGGCGCGCCGAGTTGCGGGAACATACCATAACGCCCGCGCCAGCCGGGCGGGGCATTCTCCACCGCCAGCAGCGCCGCGCCGCCCCATTCGCCGCCCAGGCCAAAACCCTGACCGAAGCGCAGCAGGCAAAGGATCGCGGGCGCGGCGACGCCGATGGCGGCATAGGTGGGCAGGAAGGTGATGGCGAAGGTGGAGCCGCCCATCAGCAGCAGCGAGGCCACCAATGTGGATTTGCGGCCCAGCCGGTCGCCATAATGGCCGAACACCAATGCCCCGATCGGCCGGGCGACGAAGGCAACGGCAAAGCTGGCGAAGCTGAGCAGCAATTGCAGATCGGCATTGTCGGACGGGAAGAACAGCGGCCCGAACACCAGCGCCGCGGCGGTGGCGTAGATGTAGAAATCATAGAATTCCACCGCCGTGCCGACGAGGCTGGCGGTGAGGATGCGGCTGGCGGAGGGTGGCTTTAAAGCCACGCGGTTAGAGCCATGGGGCTTTCGCATCCAGCGCCAGCATCGCGGCGGGCTGGTTGCGCTGGGAAACGATGGCCCACTCATCGCCCTTCACCATCACTTCCGGCACCAGCGGCCGCGAGTTGTAGGTGCTGGCCATGGTCGCGCCATAGGCCCCGGCGGTCATGAAGGCGACCAGATCGCCGGCCTGCACATCTTCGATCTCGCGGTCCTCGGCGAAGGTATCGCCGGTCTCGCAGATCGGGCCGACCACGGTGGCGACCGTGCGCGCATCCTTGGGCCGGACGGCCAGGATATCGTGCCAGGCGCCGTAAAGCGACGGCCGCAGCAGATCGTTCATCGCGGCATCGACCACGACAAAATGCTTCGACGCGCCGTCTTTGGTCAGGATCACTTCGCTCACCAGCACGCCGGCATTGCCCACGATCATGCGGCCGGGTTCGAACATCAGCTGCCACGGCCAACCGGCGGTGGCGCGGGCAACCATGGCGGCATAATCGGCTGGGCTGGGCGGCGCCGGCTGGTCACGGCGATAAGGCACGCCCAAGCCGCCGCCGACATCAACGCGCTTGATCTTGTGGCCCAGCGCTTCCAGTTCACGCGCCAGATCGCCCAGCTTGCGAATGGCGTCTTCCACCGGGCCTAGATCGGTCAACTGGCTGCCAATGTGCGCGGCGAGGCCGACTGGACGCAGATTGGGATGGGCGGCAGCCTGCGCGAAGGCAGCGGGCAGGCGTTCCCAAGGGATACCGAACTTGGCATCTGCGCCGCCGGTGCTGATCTTGCCGTGCGTTTTGGGATCGACCGCCGGGTTGATGCGGATGGCGATCTCGACGGTCGCGCCTTTGGCGGCAGCGACTTGCGCCAGCATGTCGATCTCGGCTTCGGATTCGACGTTGAACTGCAGGATGCCGGCTTCGACACCCGCGGCCAGTTCAGCGCGGGTCTTGCCGACGCCGGAGAACACGATGCGTTCTGCCGGCACGCCGGCAGCAAGCGCGCGCGCCATCTCGCCGCCCGATACCACGTCCGCGCCGGCACCCAGCCGCGCCAGCGTCGCCAGCACGGCGAGGTTGGGATTGGCTTTTACTGCAAAGGCCACTAGCGGCGTGCCGTTGCCAAGGCCAGCAACGGCATCGCGGAACACGGTGAAATGCCGTTCCATGGTGGCGCTGCTATAGCAATAGAAGGGCGTGCCGACCGTGGCGGCCAGCATTTCAAGGCTCACGCCCTCGGCGTGCATCACGCCGTCCTTGAACTGGAAATGGTCCATTCGTCAGTTCCTGGGGGGCGGCAGGTTGAACGGGTCGTTGCCGCGTTCGGGCAGCGGGCCCTGGTTGTCGTCCACCCGGGTCGGCACCGCCTGTGGATCGAGCTTCAGCATTTCT
>NZ_JAUMBI010000044.1:4854-12713 GCF_032115815.1 Sandarakinorhabdus sp. | reverse complement strand
AATCAGGGCCAGAGCGGCAGGCTAATGGTCACCAATCACAGCAAGCGCCAATCCCGCGCAGCGGGTTCGTTCACCGGCCCAATAGCTGACCATGAAACAGATGGGTGCAGGGACGAGTCCCTGCCCGCCGGAGGCTCTCCTGCAGGGGGAGGGGCTCTTGGGCTTCAGCGCTTGGTGGCGAACCAGATGATGTGGGTGGCGCCCTTGCCGGTTTCGCGGGCGCGGACCTTCACCGTTTCGACGGTGAAACCGCTGCGTTCCAGCTGGCGGCCGAAGGCGGTGTCGGGCGCGGCGGACCAGACGGCGAGCACGCCGCCGGGGCGAAGGGCCTTCATCGCGTCGGCGAGGCCGCGGGGGCTGTAGATCCCATCGTTGGCGGCGCGGGTGAGCCCATCTGGCCCGTTGTCGACATCGAGCAGGATGGCATCATAGAGGGACGCGGCCTGGGCCATCGCGGCCGCGACGTCGCCCATGGTGACGGTGACGCGGGGATCATCCAGGCAGCCGTCTGCCACCGCCGCCATCGGCCCGCGCGCCCATGCGATGATGCCGGGCACCAGTTCGACGACGGTGACGCGCGCGGTGGGCCCCAACCGGCCGAGCACGGCGCGCAGGGTGTAGCCCATGCCATAGCCGCCGATGAGCAGATGCGGCGCCTTGTGGCCGGCCAGGCGGTCGCAGGCCATGGTGCCGAGCGCGACTTCGGAGCCGTGCTGCCGTGTGCTCATCAATTCGTTGCGGTCCAGCACGATCATGAAATCGCTGCCGCGCCGGAACAGCCGCAGCGGCGGGCCGCCGGGCACTTCGGCCTCGCCGATCAGTTCACGTGGGATCACGCCTTAGGCAACCACTTCGCGGCAGTGCGGGCATTTGCGGCGGGGGAAGATGATCAGGCCCTTGATCATCAGGCGTTTGGTGCAGGCCGGGCATTTGATCACGGCGATGAGGACGAGGTTGAGGGCCAGGGCCAACGGCGGCAGCACTAGTCCGACCAGCGCCAGCGGCGTGGGCCAGGGCAGCACCCAGAACAGGGCGGGCAGTGCCGTGGCCTGGGCGAACTGGTTCCACTGCACGCGGTACAGGCCGGGCTGGGCCGCCATCAATAGCGCCAGCTCTTCAGATCAGCCCCCTTCGGTGCGGCGGCTTCGATGCGCTTCAGGATCTTGTCCACATACATGGTGTGGTAGCGCAGGCGGCTGATCTTGTTGGGTTCCTTGGGATCGCCGTTCCAGCAATGCTCGGCGCGGTCGCCGTAAGCGACTTCGCCAAGGAAGGGCGGATCGGCCTGCTTCAGGAAATCCTCGGCCAGGTAGACGGCGTTGTTGAGGTAATAATTGTCCATGTCGCCGACATAGAGGAAGATCTTGTCGCGGATCTTGGGGCCGAGCGTCTTCCAGTCGCGCTGCATGATGTGGCGCAGATCGTAATTCTCGCGCCAGTGGGCGGCGACCTTGGGATCGATCACGCCGGTGCGCTTGTCGAAGATGCGCTGCGGGTAGCCGTCGGCGCCTTGCGGGGAATAGACCGCTTCCCAGATGTCCCACTGCTGGCCGGAACGGGACTTGTCGCCCAGCACCAGTTCCAGCCGCTGTTCCTGTTCCACCGTGTAATCAACATGGCCGAGATAGTTGCGATGGGCCGGGCGATCGACCTTGCCGAACGGGCCGACCTTCCAGAAGACATTCTTGTCCTCATAGATGTTGATGTTGGTATATTGGCGGAAATCAATGGGATCGGGGCAGGCGGCAAAGGCGCCGTTGAACTCGTCGGGGTAGAACATCTGCACCGCCAGCGCTTCCCAGCCGCCGGTGGAGCCGCCGTAGGTGAAACGCGCCCAGCCTTCGCCAAGGCCGCGGAACTTCGTTTCGATGGCCGGCACCAGATCCTTCATGATGGCATCGCCATAAGGGCCGAGATTGGCGGAGTTCACCGCATAGCTGTCGTCATAATAGGGATTGCTGTGGTCGATCTCGACGATGAGGAAGCGGGGGAAGCTGTCGGACGTCCATTTCTTGTAGAGGTCGAAGGCTTCCTGCTGCTCGATCTTGTTGTAGCAGGGCTCGCCAAAGCGCGGCTCCGGCTTGCAGGGTTCCTTGGGATCGGGCGGGGTGGTGCTGAAGCCGCCGAAATCGGCCGGGAAATGCCCGTGGTTGACGATCAGCGGGTAGCGGGCTTCGGGGTGCTTGTCGAAGTCCTTTGGCACCAGCACATGGGCGGTGAGGAAGACATCAGTGCCCCAGAATTTGGAGAGCCGTTCCGACCGGATCTTGAGGTGGCGGACAAATTCGCTGTCCTTGGCCTCTTCGACCGGCGGGATCACCTTGGTGAGCGGGATGGTGACGATGTCCTTGGTGAGCGGGTTGAAGCGCACCTTCATCGGTTCGGAAATGATGTTGCCCGGTTCGGCGCGCCAGTTCTGCCCGGCGCCGCGCGCGGCCGGCAGCTTCACCGTGTGCCCGGTTGAGAGATTATAGGTCTGATATTTGTGGAGGACGGCCTGCACCGTGTAGTCGCCGGCAGGGACCTTGGAGAGATCTTCGGCCGGATAGCCGAGCACGCCGCGGCCGATGCTGGCGCTGCCGCCGGGCTTCAGGCCATCGACGTTGATGCCGAACACCTGCGGCGCATCGGCGCCCAGCTTGACCTGAAAGCGCGGTTCCTTCGATCCGTCGGGCGTGATCACCAGGATGATGCGGCCATCATTGCTGGCGTCGATGCCGGTGGCCGGCAAGGTGACGCGGAAATCGGTGGCGAGCGCCGGCGCCGACAGGCTGGCGGCCAAGGCGGTGCCGATCATGGTGGCAGCCAAAATGCGCTTGTTCATGTGCGTTTCTCCCCAATGCCGGTGTTTTAAGCATGAATTGCCAGCAGCGGCAACGCGTCTCGCTTTTGCAGATGAACGGCGGTTAACCATGAATTTCGGGCAAGTCATCGTGTTTGTTCGATACAGGTTCAGGGCGCATCGCTTGCCAACCTTCATGAATCATTTATCGTAACAAGCTGCAAAACCTTTGGTCGGGGAAAACGCAACATGCAGCAAATCCTGTCATCAGATGTGATATTGGTCGGCTTTTCATTGCTTTTGGGCGGCCTGCTTGGTGTTTTTGGGGAACGCATGCGGGCCGAGCGGAAGAACGACAGCGCCCAGGATGACACAATCCGGCGTGACAAGCGCTGACGGGGAGGTCGGGCCGCAATAATCGTTAACAGAAAAATAGTTAACAGTCGTCAATAGCACTTTACATAAAGTAACTTTCAGCTTACGAAGGTTATGTATCAAGTGCTAACGAGTGAGGGCGGCGTATGATTTTCAACGGTATCGCACAGGCTTTGGGCGAATTGCTGGCAACCGATGGTGCCTTGATGGTGCTGTCCATGCTGTTCGGCATATTGCTGGGCATGCTGTGGTCGGGTCGTTCCTTCCCGCGCCGCCTGCCGCGCTCGATGGCCCGGGCTTCGGCCAACCAGCTGAACCGTTTGTCCTGATCATCGCCGGGCTGGCCATCGCCCGACACGCAGTCTAGTTTGGCGCCATGCGCGCCCTTCGATTTCTACCACTGTACTACCTGGGGGCGTTGCCAGCGATGGCAGCGCCCTCCTTGTGTGCGCATCTGCCCGAAAAGGGATCGGTGGCCGCTGCTGCCCCCCTCGAAAGCGTGGCGGCCAAGCCGCGGGCGGATCGCAGCCTGATCTGCCCACCCGGATTCGTGCTGGAAACATCGGCCCGCATCCCGGTCTGCACCCGCCCCGGCCAGGCCCAGGTGGAGGGCGACCCGCGCGCCGCCTGCCGGGCCAGCCTGGCGCTGGGGCCGGTGGCGCCGGTACCGACGCAATGGCGGCCAACGCGCAGCTGCCCCGGCGGTGCGATCACCGCGGTGGTGCGGCTGGAAGGCACCAATCTGGGCCTTGCCGATGTCGATCTGACCAGTGAGAGCGCGAGCGTGAAGGCCGAATCGGTGGGAGAGGAGGACAAGGGCCTCAAACCCGCCGAGCGGCCTTCAGCACAGGGCTGTTTCGCGCATCAATGCCGGCTGGTGCGGCTGAGCATTGCTGCCGATGCACCAGACGAGGTGCAACTGCGTTTCAGCATCAAGGATGGCGCCAGCAGCACGGCGCGCATCCCGGTCATCACGCACTGCCCCGATCCGCTGGGGAAGCGCTGATCATTTGGTCCGGAGCGGGCGATCATCGGTTGCCGCCAGCCAGATCGCCGCCGTCCATGCCGCCACATTCTGATCGAGCTGGGCGCGGTCCACCTTGTCCAGCGTATCGTCGGGCGTGTGGTGCACGTCGAAATAGCGCGTCATGTCCTGCCCCAGATCGAGCACACCCACGCCGGTGGCGGCAAGCGGCCCCACATCCGGCCCGCCGCCGGCGCTGTTGCTGCGTGCCTGATCAATGGCCAGCGGGGCGAGCACGCTGGCCATTTCGGCGAACAGCGGCAGGCCGGCTGTGGCCACCTTGGAATCGATGGTGAAGATCCGATCGGCACCGGCATCGCTTTCGCCGGCCAGCACGATGTTTTCACCCGCATGCGCTGCGGCATAGGCGCGGCCGCCGATCAGGCCGAACTCTTCGGCGCCCCACAGCACCACACGGATGGTGCGGCGCGGCGCCAAGCCGGTGCGGTCCACGTGGGCCTTGATGGCGGCAGCCGTCGCCAGGCTGATGGCGACGCCAGCGCCATCGTCGAACACGCCCTGGCCCAGATCCCAGCTGTCCAGATGTCCGCCCAGCACCACCACTTCGCCGGGTACCGTACCGGGGATTTCGGCGGTGACATTGGCGGATTGGCCGGGCCGGCTGGTGGGGGTGGAGAGCAACTGCATCTGCACAGGCCCTGCGGCGCAGCGGCGCGCCAGCAGTTCAGCATCGGGCAAGGCCAGCGCCAGCGCCGGGATTGGGGTGATGCCGGCCGGGAACACGGTACCGCCGGTGTGCGGATTGCGGTGATAATCGGTGCCCAGGCTGCGGATCAGCACGGCCGCTGCCCCCTTTTGCGCGCCCAAGGCCGGCGCGGCACGGCGCACGGCGCCGTTCGCGCCATAGCTGCTGCCATCCTGCGTCACGCCCATGCGATGATCGATGAAAACAATGCGGCCCTTCACGGCGGCGTCCGGCGCCGCGCGGAAGGCGGCGAGGTTGCTGAAGCAGGTGACAGGCGCGGTGATCCCGCCGGCCGGCGTGGCGCCGGAAGTGCCCAGCGCGGCGAGCGCCAGCTGGTGATTGCTGCCGACGATGGTGGCGCTGGCCTGCCCGCGCTCCCACAGCGTCAGCGGGAAGGCCTCCTCACGGATGTTGACCAGCCCCAATTTCTGCATTTCGGCCTTGGCCCACGCCCGGCCGCGCGCTTCGGCTTCGGTGCCGGCCAGGCGCTGGCCCACGGTGTCGGTGAGGTTCGACAGCAGCCCCCACGCCTTGTTGCCGGCCAGGGCGGCATCGCGCAGCTGGGCGGCGGTGGCCAGACGGTCGTTCCCCGCCGGTTGCGCCATGGCAGGAATGGCGAGCAGGCAGGCAGCGGTTGCCAAAGCGGTGATGCGGCGCATGTAAGGGTTCCCCTGTTTGTGCGCCTTCCTTTACGCCGCGGCGGCGTGGGGTCAATCGACCCGTTTGCGCCCATCGCGCCCATCGGCTAATGGCAGCGCGACCTTCCAACACCCAGGATCCGGAGCTTCCCCGTGGCCTATCAATATGCGTTCGTGATGAAGGGTCTGTCCAAGACCTATCCCGGCGCCAACAAGCCCTGTTTCAAGGATATCACCCTGTCGTTCCTGCCGGGGGCGAAGATCGCCATCATCGGCCCGAACGGCGCCGGCAAATCGACCCTGATGAAGGTGATCGCCGGCATCGATACCGAATATGTGGGTGAAGCCTGGGCCGCCGAAGGCGTGCGCGTGGGTTACCTGCCGCAGGAACCGCATCTCGATCCAAACAAGGATGTGAAGGGCAATGTGATGGACGGGGTGCGCCCCGTCGCTGATCTGGTGGACCGGTTCAACGCGATCAGCGCCGAAATGGCCGATCCGAAGGACGATACCGATTTCGACAAGCTGCTCGAGGAAATGGGCACGCTGCAGGAAAAGATCGACGCCGTGGATGGCTGGACGCTCGACAACCAGCTCGAAATCGCCATGGACGCGCTGCGCTGCCCGCCGGGGGATAGCGGCGTGCAGAAATTGTCGGGCGGGGAAAAGCGCCGCGTGGCGCTGTGCAAGCTGCTG
This sequence comes from Sandarakinorhabdus sp., assembly GCF_032115815.1. GTDB lineage: Bacteria > Pseudomonadota > Alphaproteobacteria > Sphingomonadales > Sphingomonadaceae > Sandarakinorhabdus. Next base: position 6,492 of record NZ_JAUMBI010000044.1, on the reverse strand, counting down.
CTGGAAAAGCCGGAAATCCTGCTGCTGGATGAGCCGACCAACCACCTTGATGCCGAAAGCGTGTCGTGGCTGGAAAACCACCTCAAAGAATATAAGGGCATGGTGATCCTGGTTACCCACGATCGCTACTTCCTTGATAATGTGGTGAAATGGGTTCTCGAACTGGATCGCGGCCGCGCCATTCCGTTCGAAGGCAACTACTCCGATTGGCTGGAAGCCAAGCAGAAGCGCCTGGGCCAGGAAGAGCGTGAAGACGCCAGCCGCGAAAAGGCCATCAAGCAGGAGTTGGAGTGGATCAGAGCCTCGCCAAAGGCCCGCCAGACCAAGAGCAAGGCCCGCATCAAGGCCTTTGACGAACTGGTGGAAAAACAGGCCAACCGCCGCCTGGGCGAAGCGCAGATCCTGATCCAGATTCCGGAACGCCTGGGCAACAAGGTGATCGAGGCCCACAACCTCACCAAGAGCTATGGCGACAAATTGCTGTTCGAAAATCTGTCGTTCAGCCTGCCGCCGGGCGGCATCGTGGGCATCATCGGCCCCAACGGCGCCGGCAAGACCACCTTGTTCCGCATCATCACCGGCCAGGAAGTGCCGGATGAAGGCGAGATCGTCATCGGTGAAACGGTGAAGATGGCCTATGTCGACCAGAGCCGCGATGCGCTGGCATCCGACAAGAATGTCTGGGAAGAGATTTCCGGCGGCAACGACAAATTCTATTTCGGCAAGAACGAGGTGCTGACCCGCGCTTATGTGGGCGCGTTCAACTTCAAGGGGCCGGACCAGCAGAAGAAGGTTGGCCTGCTGTCAGGCGGTGAGCGCAACCGCGTGCACATGGCCAAGATGCTGGTGAAGGGCGGCAACGTGCTGCTGCTCGACGAACCGACCAACGACTTGGACGTGGAAACCCTGCGCGCGCTGGAAGAAGCACTGGAAAGCTTTGCCGGCTGCGCCGTGGTCATCAGCCACGACCGCTTCTTCCTCGATCGCCTGGCAACGCACATTTTGGCGTTCGAAGGCGACAGCCACGTCGAATGGTTCGAAGGCAATTTCCAGATGTATGAGGAAGACAAGCGGCGGCGCCTGGGCGACGCGGCGGATCGTCCGCATGCGCTGACCTACAAGAAGTTGACGCGCTGAACCATTTAACGTCACCCCGGCGAACGCCGGGGCCCATCGCCCGACCGTGGTGCCTGGTGCGCCGGTCGGGAGATGGATCCCGGCGTTCGCCGGGAAGACGGGAAGGTTGGGAACGGGCTTAATCCGCCTTCAGCACCGGAAAACCCAGCTCCGTTACTGCCAAATCTAGCCAGTGCGGATTGCGTTCCTCGATCAATTCGATCTTCCAGGCGCGCCGCCACTCCTTGATCTGCTTCTCGCGGCGAATGGCCAGTTCGATCTCGCCGAACGCCTCGTGCCAGACGAGCCGTTTGATGCCGTGTTCACGGGTGAAGCCGGCGATCTGGCCGAGGCGGTGTTCGGAGAGGCGACGCATCAGATCGGACGTGACGCCCGTGTAGAGTGTGCCCTGGCGGCGGTTGGCGAGGATGTAGACGTGGCCGCCTTTTTCCACCTTCTACCTCCGGATGTGCGCTGGTGTTGCGGCCGGGCGATGGGCCCCGGCGTGCGCCGGGGTGACGG
>NZ_JAUMBI010000044.1:0-4844 GCF_032115815.1 Sandarakinorhabdus sp. | reverse complement strand
TCCGATCTACGAGATCGTCACCCCGGCGAACGCCGGGGCCCATCGCCCGCCTTTCCCGTTCACGGCGCCACCCATTCCCCCGCCCAGCCGTCGTTGTTGCGGAACACCGCACGGCGATGCCCGCTGTTGGCCAGGTGCAGCCAATCAATTGCCGTCACCTCGATCCACAGCGTCGCGAAATTGGCGCGGGCCGGCGCGATCTGCTCCAGCGTTGGCTGCTGGCCTTCGATCCACGCCGGCAGGCCTGACGACGGCCCCGGCAACGGCGTGCCGGGCGGGTGTTCGGCCAGATAGCAGCGGCGGGCGAAGGGGGTGGACTGGTCCCAGAAGCCGTCCACCACTTCGTCATCAGTAAGCACGCGGGCAGTGCCGGCGATCCGCAACTGCACCTGCTCGGCTGGATGGTAGGCCAGCACGGCGAGCGGCTTGCCATTCAGCTGCGCCACCTTGGGGCTGCGCGCGTCGGTGTGGAGGCGCAAGGTAGCCGCCGCTGGATCGGCCTTGCGCAGCACCATCACGCGGGCGTGGGGCAGGCCGTGTTCATCCACGCTGGCGATCACCGGCGTGTGGACGGGGCTCTTGCGGTCCGCCCCGCCGCGCACCAGCAAGGTCCAGGCGTGCGCGAGAATGGCGGGGAGGTCGTCTTCGGGCCTCATTTTACCTCCCTCATTTCACTTCGACGATCACATCCACCTCCACCGGCCAGCCGCGCGGCAGGCTGCCGGCGCCGGCGGCAACACGCGGTGCCTTGCCGGCCTCGCCAAAGGCGGTGACCATCACTTCGGAAAAGCCGTTCATCACTTCGGGATGCTGGGTGAAATCGGGCGTGGCGTTGACCAGGCCCATCACCTTCACCACCCGCTTCACCCGGCCCAAATCGCCGAGCTGCGCTTTCAGTGTGGCCAGCACGCACAGGCCGACCTTGGCGGCATTGGCCTTGCCGGCGGCCGTGTCCATGGTGGCGCCCAGCTTGCCGGCTGCGCCCGCCGGGCATTCGCCGTGCCCGGCCAGGAACAGCAATTTGCCGACCCGCGCCGCCGGCACATAGAGGCCGATCGGCGCGTTGGGCGGCGGCAGGGTGAGGCCGGCCTTTGCCAGCCGCTGTTCCGGGGTTTCGGCAAGTGCCGGAGCAGCCATCACGGCGAGAGCGAGAAGGGCGATGCGCGCGTTGTGGATCATGGGTCCGGGGACTCCTTGCCGGGTTGATGGCTCCGGCCTAGCATCATGGCAAACAACCGCAAACAGGGGAGGGCCGGGAATGGCCACATCGCGTCACGTGCCGGGTTTTGCCCATGGCCAGAACGGCAGCGCTGCCGAAACCGATCCGGCAGTGCTGGGCCTGATGCAGGGCGCGCCGGTGCCGGCCGAAAAACAGGTGCGCTGGACCGATGGATCGATGTGGCGCTTCCCGCAGCAGCGCTGGGCGCTTTCGCACATGCGTGAACTTGTGCCGACGGTGAACATCGCGTGCGAAGGGGCGGTGAGTGTGCTGCCTGTGGCGCTGCGCGATGACCTTGATGAGGTGCGGCTGACGACGCTCGACGGGCAGGCGATGACCTGGCGGGAATCGCTGGCCACGACCTATACCGATGCCATCCTGGTGATGAAGAACGGGGTGGTGGTGTATGAACGCCACTTCGGCGCGACCACACCGGCGACTCAGCATATCCTGTTTTCGGTAACGAAAAGCTTTGTCGGCACCATCGCCGAAATGCTGATCGAGGAAGGCGGGATAAAGCCGGATGCGAAGGCAGCGGAGTATGTGGCTGAACTTGCAGGCTCTGGCTTGGGCGACGCGACGATCCGCGAGATTCTGGACATGCGCACCGGTCTCGCCTTCAGCGAAGATTATGTGCCCGGCCAGACCGGCCTGACCGACGTGCAGCGCATGAGCATTTCCACGGGCTGGGTGCCGCGTCTTGCCGACTATACCGGGCCAGACGGCAATTTCGCCTTCACCGCCAGCCTGGGCAAGAACGCCCCGCACGGCGGTGATTTCGTCTATCGCACCCCAAACACCAGCGCCCTGCAATGGATCATCGAACGGGTGGCGGGTGCCAGCCTGGCGGAGCAGATCCACGCCCGATTCTGGGCACCAATGGGCATGGAACGCGATGCCGCGTTGGGTGTGGACCGGCTGGGCACCGGCTTTGGCGGCGGCGGCCTGATGGCCACTGTGCGCGATATCGCCCGCATTGGCGAGATGATGCGGCTGGGCGGGCACTGGAATGGCAAGCAAATCGTGCCGGCTGCCGTGGTGGAGCGCATCTTTGCCGGCGGCGATCCGGCGGCGTTTGTCGCCTGCCAGTACACGGGCAACCTGGATGGCAATTATGGCAGCCAATGGTGGCACCGCGCCGGCGGGCAATTGATGGCGATGGGCGTGCACGGGCAGGGCATTTATGTGGACCGTGCGGCCGGCGTGGTGATCGCCCGGCTCGGCAGCCACCCGGTGGCGAGCAACCGCGGCAATGCCGCGGTGACCACGCCGGCCTATGATGCCATCGTGGCGGCGCTTCAATAGGCGCTGCTCACCAACCGCATCGCGCCGGGTTCCATGGCGGTGAGCGCGCGCGCCGCGATGCGCGGCACGTCGGCTGAAGGCAGGGCCAGCAGTTCATCGGCAACGCGGCTGGCCTGGGTGCAGAAACGGCGCCGATCGGGCACGCTGGAAAAGCCATTGTACAGCCGGGTCATCGCCACATCGTGGCGGGCCTGGCCAGCCGTGCCGTGCTGCTGGCGATAACGGGCCTGTTCGGTGGAATAGGCCTCGTTCAACAGGTTGCGGTGGGTTTTGAGGATGCGGTTGTAATCGTCACGCAAGGCCTGGTTGCCGCACAGCAGCGCCGCAACGTTCAGCCCACCCCGCAAGGCCCATACCACTTCGGCGCTGGCTGCAACCGCATCGGGCACCAGCCGGGTGACGGCGGCGGGCTCGATGGCCTGCACCGGCGCGGCCGGCACCATCGCCACCGGGCGGGGCGGCCCTTCGCTGGTGCTGCATGCCGCCAGTCCCATCATCGACAGCACGCTGGCTGCACGTGTCCCCCGCGCTGGCAATGCCGCCAGCGCCTTGATCCCCTTCATGATTCCCTCTCCCGGTATCGTGATCTTGCCTGTTGTCGATAAAGCCGAGGCCGGCTTTCACCAGCCTGAACGGCCCTGGCTGCGTCAGCCCGTCGCAGCCAGCCAGCGGCTCACCTGGTGCAGATCATCGGCCACGGCCAGCAGGCGCGGGGTGATTTCGGGCGTGGCGGGCAGCAGATCGGGCACCATGATCACCGGCACGCCGGCCATGTGCGCGGCGATGATGCCATTGTGGCTGTCTTCCAGTGCCAGCGCGGCGCCGGGCGCGATGCCAAGGCGGGCGGCGGCGGTGCGATAGGGTTCTGGATGCGGCTTGCCGTTGGCAACATCGTCGCAACCAACGATGGTGGCAAAGCCATCCAGCAGACCGACATGGCCCAGATGCGCGCGGGCCAGCGCCTGTTCGGACGAGGTGACGACGGCAGCCGGAATGCCAGCCGCGTTCACCTGGGCCAGCAGGTCTGCCGCGCCCGGCTTCAGCGGCCGGATCGGCCCCCATTCGCTGCGGATGCGCTGCCGCACCTCGGCCCGCATCACATCATAATCAAGCCCCGCACCAAAGCGCGCCTGCATGATCGCCCGGCTCGCCGGTTCCGGCCGGCCGATCAGTTCGGCATAATCGGCGCCGCTCATCATGAAGCCAAGATCGGCCATCACCGCGATCATGGCATCGCGGATCAGCCGCTCGGTATCGAGCAGCAGGCCATCCATATCGAACAGGATGGCCGCCGGGCGGACGGTTAACACGTGGCTGCGTTCAGGCGGGTTGCTTGGCGCGCGCCGCCGCAATGCGCGCCCGCCAATCGGCTGGGCCGGTCTGGTGGACGCTGGTGCCTTCGGAATCGACCGCAACAGTCACCGGCATGTCCTTGACCTCGAACTCGTAAATCGCTTCCATGCCGAGATCCTCGAAGGCGACGACGCGGCTGGCCTTGATCGCCTTGGCCACCAGATAGGCCGCCCCGCCCACCGCCATCAGATAGGCGGCCTTGTGGCGCTTGATCGCTTCGATGCCCATCGGGCCACGTTCGGCCTTGCCGATCATGGCGATCAGGCCGGTCTGCGCCAGCATCACCTCGGTGAACTTGTCCATGCGCGTTGCCGTGGTCGGGCCGGCGGGGCCGACCACTTCATCGCCCACTGGATCGACCGGGCCGACATAATAGATGACGCGGTTGGTGAAATCGACCGGCAGGGGCTCGCCGCGGGCCAGCATGTCCGCCATGCGCTTGTGCGCGGCATCGCGGCCGGTGAGCATCTTGCCATTCAGCAGCAGGCGATCGCCGGGCTGCCAGCTGGCGACTTCAGCCGGGGTGAGCGTATCAAGATTGACCGGTTTCGACGCCTTGTCCGGCGTCCAGTGCACTTGCGGCCATTCGGCGAGGTTGGGCTGCTCAAGATAGGCCGGGCCATTGCCGGTGAGGGTAAAGTGCGCATGGCGGGTGGCGGCGCAATTGGGGATCATGGCAATGGGTTTCGACGCGGCATGCGTTGGCGTGTCGAGGATCTTCACGTCAAGGATGGTCGAAAGCCCGCCCAGGCCTTGCGCGCCGATGCCGAGATCGTTGACCGCGTCATACAACTCGATGCGCAGATCCTCGATCGACGACTTTGGCCCGCGCGCCTTCAGTTCGGCCATGTCGATCGGTTCCATCAGCGATTCCTTGGCCAGGATCATCGCCTTTTCCGCCGAACCGCCGATGCCGATGCCCAGCATGCCTGGCGGGCACCAGCCGGCGCCCATCAATGGCACGGTG
>NZ_JAUMBI010000043.1:0-6855 GCF_032115815.1 Sandarakinorhabdus sp. | reverse complement strand
TGGCGCTGGCAAGCGGTGCGCTGACCGCCCAAGCCTTAACCCCGGAAGCCGCCGGCCTGAACCGCCAGCCGAATGAGGCCCTGAAGGGTGGCAGCCCCGAATATAACGCCGAACGGCTGAAGGCCCTGCTCGCCGGCCAACAGGACGCCTATCGCGACATGGTCCTGCTCAACGCCGCCGCCGCGCTCAGCGTGGTCCGCCCCGGCCTGACCCTGCCGCAGGGCGTGGCCGAAGCCGCCACCGCCATTGACAGTGGCGCTGCCGCTGACATCCTCGCCCGCTGGATCGCCTTTCGATGACTGACACGCTCTCCACCATCGTCGCCCACAAGCGCGACCTCTACGCGGCTCGCAAGGCGGCGCGGAGCCTCGCCGATGTGGAGGCCGCCGCCCGCTCAGCCGATGCGCCGCGTGGCTTCATCAAGGCGCTGCACGCCGCCCACGCTGATGGCCGCCATGCCCTGATCGCCGAATGCAAGAAAGCCAGCCCATCCAAGGGCTTGATCCGTGCTGATTTCGATCCCGCTGCCCTTGCTCGCGCCTATGAAGCCGGCGGCGCCGCCTGCCTGTCGGTGCTGACCGAGGAACGCTGGTTCCTGGGGCATGATGATTATCTGGTGGCCGCCCGCGCTGCCTGCGGCCTGCCGGTGATCCGCAAGGATTTCATTGTTGACCCCTACCAGGTGGTCGAAGCCCGCGCGCTGGGTGCGGATGCCATATTGCTGATCATGGCGGCACTGACGGACGCGCAAGCCTCCGAACTGGAAGCGGTGGCGATGGCGTGGGGCATGGACGTGCTGATCGAAGTACATGACGCGCCCGAACGCGACCGCGCGCTGCTACTGAAGACACCGCTACTCGGTATCAATAACCGCAATCTCAAGACTTTGGATGTCAGTCTTCAGACGAGTTTTGATCTTGCAGATACGCCGGGCAAGACACTCGTCGCTGAGTCCGGCCTGACCTCGAACGCTGATCTGGTCGCGCTGGCCGGCGTCGGTATCCGCACCTTCCTGGTCGGTGAAAGCCTGATGCGGCAGACGGACGTGACGGCGGCCACCCGCCAATTGCTCGGCCTCGCCGCATGACCAAGCTCACCCATCTGGATGACCGCGGCGCCGCGCGCATGGTGGACATCAGCGCCAAGGCTGCAACCCGGCGTGAAGCGACAGCGGAAGGCTTCATACATGTTGCAAAGAACGCGCTGCAAGCCATTGCTGAACAAGCCGTAAAGAAGGGCGACGTTCTTGCCACCGCCCGCATTGCCGGCATCATGGCGGCCAAGCGCACCGCTGATCTGATCCCGCTCTGCCACCCGCTGCCGATCGATGCGGTGAGCGTGGATCTGGCCCTTGAGGCCACGGGCATCCGCGCCACCGCCACCGTCGCCACCACCCACGGTACCGGCGTGGAGATGGAGGCACTCACCGCCGTCTCTGCCGCACTTCTCACCGTCTATGACATGGCCAAGGCGCTCGACCGCACGATGCGCATCGACGGCATCCGCCTGTTGAGGAAATCTGGCGGACGCTCAGGGGATTTCGTCGCAGAATGAGTGAGTTGCTGCCCTTTTCGGCAGCGCTGGATCAGCTGCTGATGGGCGTTGAGCCCCTCCCCGCCGAGACGCTGCCGCTCAATCAGTGCGCCGGCCGGGTGCTGGCCGAAGCCATCACGGCCCGCTTCACCCAGCCACCGTTCGATGCCGCCGCCATGGATGGCTACGCGATCCGCTGGGCCGATCTGCACCAGCCCTGGCGCGTGGTGGGAGAAAGCGCCGCCGGCCACGGCTGGGCCGGTACGTTGGGACTCGGCGAAGCGGTGCGCATCTTCACTGGGGCGCCGCTGCCGGCCGGCGCGGATGTGATCGTGGTGCAGGAGGAAGTCGCTCGCGATGGCGACATGGCGCGGCTGAAGGGCGAAGGCCCGCCGCGCACCGGGGCGCATATTCGGCCCAAAGGACAGGATTTTGCGGCCGGTGACTGGCTGATTGCGGCCGGCAAGTGCCTGACTGCTGCCCATCTGGGGCTGGCAGCTGCCGGCGGCTGGCGGGCGCTGCCGGTGGTGCGGCGACCACGGGTGACGCTGATTGCCACCGGTGATGAGCTGGTGTTGCCGGGCAAAACTCCCGGGCCGGGGCAGATCGTCTCCTCCAATCCGCCCATGCTCACTGCCCTGCTGCGCAGTGCTGGAGCCGAGGTACATGATCCCGGCATCATCCCGGACAACCGCGCCGCGCTGGCTGCCGCGCTGACCGGTGCGGAGGCCGACCTGATCATCACCATCGGCGGCGCATCGGTGGGCGATCATGATCTGGTGGTGCCGGTGCTGCGCGAACTTGGCGCTGACCTCGATTTCTGGAAGATCGCGCTGCGACCAGGCAAGCCACTTCTGGCAGGACGGCTTGGCGGCACCCGGGTGCTCGGCCTGCCGGGCAATCCGGTTTCAGCCTTCGTGACGGCGCTGCTGTTTGCCGTGCCGCTGGTCTCGCGCATGGCCGGCCGCCAACACGCGCTGCCAATTGTAACGCTGCCGCTCGCCACCCCCCTGCCCGCCAACGGTTCTCGCCGCGATCATCTGCGGGCGCGGCGCACTCCCGAAGGGGCGGAACCCTTCGCCCGGCAAGACAGCGCCCTACTCTCCCTGCTCGCCAGCGCCGAACTGCTGATCATCCGCGAGGCCCATGCCCCGGCAGCACCAGCCGGCGAACCAGTGTCCTGCATTGCGCTTGACATGTTCCATTCTGTTTTCTAGATGTTCTTCCCATGTTCCGTTTAGGCGGCATGGGAGACAAAGCGATGCTCACCCGCAAGCAGCAGGAATTGCTCATCTTCATCGATGAGCGATTGAAATCCGACGGTGTTTCGCCTTCCTTCGAGGAAATGAAGGAGGCGCTGAACCTGAAGTCCAAATCCGGCGTGCACCGCCTGATCAATGCGCTGGAAGAACGCGCCTTCATCCGTCGCCTGCCCAACCGCGCCCGCGCGCTGGAAGTGCTGCGTCTGCCCGAAGCGCTGAAGGTGGAGAAACCGGCCCTCACGCTCGTTGCCAGCCGCCCTGCCCCGGCTCCGCCGGCGGTCGCGATGTTGGCCGCCAACGACACCATTACCGTGCCGCTGCATGGCCGTATCGCCGCCGGCCTGCCGGTGGAGGCGCTGGAAAGCGACCGCTCTCTCTCGGTGCCATCAGCGCTGCTCGGCCCCGGCGACCATTATGCGCTGGAGGTGTCGGGCGACTCGATGATCGAAGCCGGCATCCACGATGGTGATTACGCCCTGATCCGCCGCTGCGACACGGCGCGGGATGGCGATATCGTCGTGGCGTTGATCGACGATTCCGAAGCGACGCTGAAATATCTGCGCCATGAAAAGGGCCTGATCCGCCTCGATCCGGCTAACAGCAGCCATGAGCCGCAGCGCTACCACCCCGAACAGGTCCGCATCCAGGGCAAACTCGCCGGGCTGCTGCGGCGTTATCACTGACAGCCGATATCCTGTTCCCACGGAGCGCCCGCCCTTACCAGGCGGGCGTTGTCGTTAGAGCGCCAGGCGATAGACCCGCGCTGCAGTGCCGCTGAACAGCGCCGTCTTCTCGTCCTCGCTGGCGGCGGCGCTGACCAGTTTGAAGGCGTTCCACAGCGTGGCGTAATCGCAGGTGCCGCGATCGACAGGGAAATTGCTTTCGAACATGCAACGATCCGCGCCGAACGCCGCGATGGCCGTTTCGATCCATGGTTGCCATTCAGCGGCCAGCATTTCGGCGGTGGCCATCGGTTCGGCCATGAAACTGGCAAAGCCGCCAAAGGGCATGGCCAACCCGCCCACTTTCATGACCACGTTCGGGCAGTCTGCCAACGCCTTGATGTTGCCAGCCCACTCCGCATAATCCGCATCGCGTCGGCCAGCGTAAGATGCGGTGCCAAGCGGTGTGGCAAGGTGATCGCACACGATGGTGAGATCCGGCACGGCGCGGGCCATGGCGACAAGTTCGGGTAACTGCGGCGCCAGCAGCCAGCAATCATAACTGAGGCCCAGTGCCGCCAGTTCGGCCAGGCCCGCGCGGAAGGCGGGTTCGGCGAGCAGGCCGGGCGGGTTCCGCTGCAACATGCCGAGCACGGCGGGATCCGCGTCCCACGCCGGGGAGTGGCGGATGCCACGGAAGCGCGCCGGGGCGGCAGCGAGATGCGCCTCCAGCACCGGACGCACGGCAGCCCCCAAGGTGAGATCGGCATGGCCGACAATGCCGGCGCAGGCCCGCATCGGGCCATAGAGGCCGGATGCGCTCATCGCGGCGACGCCATTGACGAATTCGGTTTCGCCCACACAGCGATTCTCCGCCGGCCCATCGGCGCGGTAAAAGGCGCCGCATTCCAGGAACACGGTGGCGATCACGTTGTGCCCGGCCTTCGCATCGGCGTTCAGTTGATCGAGCAGATAGAGCGGGCTGAGGCTGATGGCCCGTTCAAAATCGGTGGCGCCGGGCACCGCTCGCGGCACGAAGCGCCGATCCCACAAATGATGATGCGGATCCACGATCGGGCGTTCCGGATCGATGATGTTGGCCATGTTCTTCTCCCCTTCCCCAGCATCGTCACTCACCAGCCAGTCGGCAAGCTCGCACTGTTCAGTGGGGCTGCCACGGCCGGTCGCCGGCCGCATCGGCGGCAGTTGCCACGCGCTGCACGTCGAGCCAGATCGCCACGGCCCCGGATTGTGCAAGGGCGGCGGCATCGAGTTTCAGCCAGCGTGGGCGGCACCAATCGGGCAGGCGGCGATCGGAAACGACAATATCGGCCGCCGCACAGGCCGGGGCAAAGCGATCACGCGGGATTAGGCTGCGGCCAGTGGTGGCCAGCACGCGCCAGCGCCGGCCGCCACGCTCCGAATTTGCCACGCAGCTTTCCGCTGAACAGCGCGCCAAGGGCAGACTGCCAAGCCAGACGGCGCTGGCGGGTTCGCTGCCCACCGCTTCCGCCCAATTGTCGATCAGGAAATCGCCAACGCGCTCCCGGGCATGGGCCAGCCGCCCATCGGGCAGCCGCAATGCGAGGTGACGGCCGTCGCTGCTGATCAGCAGATCGGGCACGGCCGCTGCCCAAGCCAACAGCGCCGCGCCCGCCAGCGGCGCCAGCCCCCACCAGCGCGCGTTCGAACGCCACAGCGCCAGCCACAGCCCGCCGGCCGCCCCCAGCGCGAACGCCGGCCCCGGGATGGCGGCGCTGGTGATGATGGCACCGGGCAGCGACGCGGTAAAATCGGCGATTGTGATCAGCTGCTGCATGGCCCAGGCGGCCAGCGGCCACAGCCAGCCAAGTCCCAGGGCTTCGGCGAACATGGCCAGCATCAGCGCCGGCATCACCACGAAACTGGTATAGGGAATGGCGATCAGGTTGGCGGCGATGCCGTACAGCCCGCTGCGGCCGAAGTGATAGAGGCCGATACCCGACAGCGCCAATTCCGCCACCAACCCGGACGCCAGCAGTGACGCCGCCGCGCGGGCCAGCCATTGCCACCAGGGTTCGTCCTCCCGCACCGCCGTCAGCCATTTGCCCAGCCGGCTTTCATACAGGGCGACGATGCCGATGACGGCGGCGAAGCTCATCTGGAAGCTGGCGCCGAGCAGCGCTTCGGGCCGCACCACCAATATGGCGAAGGCCGCCGCCGCCAGCAGCCGCAAACTCAACGCCTGCCGGCCCAGCATCATGCCGACGACGACGATGCAGGCGGCAATCACTGCGCGCACCGTGGGCACCTGCGCGCCGGCGAGCAGCGTATAGGCGAGCCCCGCCAGCGCGCCCGCCGCCAGCGCCAGCGTGGGCACCGGCACCCGCAGCACCAGCCACGGCCACAACCCCAACAGCCAGCGCATCATGAGTGCGACACTGCCCACTACCACCGCAATATGCAGGCCCGAAATGGAGAGCAGGTGCGCCAGGCCCGCATCGCGCATCGCCTGCGCCGTGGCCGGTGGGATTGCCCCCTGCCAGCCAGTGACGAAGGCGGCGGCCACCGCACCCGCCTCCCCTGGCATGCGACCGGTTATCAGCGCCTGCAAGCGGCTGCGCACGCCGGCCAGCCACAGGCCCGGGCCCGGCGGTGGCGCGGCCACGATCGCTACCTGTCCCAGCGCCACGCCGGTTGCGCCATTGCCATCGAACCAGGCACGGCGGGCGAGATCATAGCCGCCCGGCACCGCCATGCCCGACGGCGGGGAGAGCAGCGCTCGTGCCGAGATCATGGTGCCGGCGGCGATCTGGGGCTGCTCACCGCGCAGGCGCAGGCGCAGGCGGTCGACATTGCCGGGCAAGCTCTGATCGTCAGCCGGCACCAGAACCAGGCGCTGATCACCAAAGGCCAGCGGTTCGGCACTTTCCACACGGGCGGTGACGGTGGCGAACACCCGCCCGGCCAGCACCGGATGATGATTCAAGGCGACGCGCAGTTCGGCCACGCCCAGCCCGGCCAGCAGCAGCGCCGCCATCCAGGCCAGCGGCCGCAGACCGGCCAATGCGAGCCCGCCGGCCAACGCCGCCGCACCCAGCGCCGCCGCCTGCCGCCACGGCGCCCATGGCAGCGAAAACCACAGCGCGATGCCGGCCGCCAGCGCCACCGGCAGCCACAAGGGCAGATGCGCGCGTTCGGCATCCAGCCAGCGGTGCCAGCCGGCGATCAGCACTTGCCCCGCGGTTTGTTTCTCTTCGATCCTTCTGCTAACCACCCGCGCGTTCCGTGTGCCCTCCCGGCCACGACCCTGAAGCCCTTGATTGGATGAAACGCGCATGAGCGCAACACAGGATTTGCCCGGCAAGGTCGTCACCCGCTTTGCCCCCTCGCCCACCGGTTTCCTGCACATTGGTGGC
>NZ_JAUMBI010000042.1:0-13667 GCF_032115815.1 Sandarakinorhabdus sp. | reverse complement strand
ACACCGGCCCACGCGCCTCAGCCAAGCCCGGCGGAAAGTCGAAATCCCCATAGATCGCCCACTCGGGCCGCGGGTTCGTTCCTCGGAGACTTTCGTACGCCTCGCGGCGCCCGAAACTCTACACGGTTCCGGACATCACGTTGCCCTAGGAAGTTGCCCAATTGCGGACGTCGGCTGTGGGCAGTATCTGAGACAAATGGAAGTTCGGCTCTCCACTTTTGAAAGTCCGGATGGTAGTCAGCGTGTGGTGTTGTGCCGCCGCTTGGATGGCAACTACACATACAGGCTGCAATTGGCCGATCCTAATGCGCTCGACGAGCCTGATTTTGGCTGGGGGCGGTTAGGTCCAGATTGCGGCGTCTATGACACCGTCGAAACCGCCGAAGCAGAAGCAATGCTGCGCGTGGCTTGGCTGAGGTTACGCTTCAACTGATCGGAATCATGGCAATCGAAGTTAGCGACGCCAAGAACCGACTGTCGCTCAACCACCCCAGAATCGGCCGTAGAGCGCCGGCCAAAAACAAACGGGTGCAGGGTCTGCGACCCTGCCCGCCGGAGGCCCACTGCCACTACGCCGCGCGCAGCGCCCGCGCCCGGCGGCGTTGCACCGATGATCCCAGCCCCAGTGCCTCGCGATATTTGGCCACGGTGCGACGGGCGATGTCGAAACCCTCGCCGATGAGCAGTTCGACGAGCTTGTCGTCCGACAGCACATCCTCGCCCTCCGCCGCGATCAGCCTGGCGATGCGGTCCTTCACGGCCAGGGCCGATGCGGTTTCGCCATCGCCTGAGCCGACGCCGGAGGTGAAGAAATATTTCAGTTCGAACTGGCCGCGATCGCACAGCAGATATTTGTTGCTGGTCACGCGGCTCACGGTCGATTCGTGCATTTCGATCAGCTCAGCGACCTGGCGCAGGGTCAGCGGCTTCAGCTGGCTGACGCCCTGTTCGAAAAAGCCCTGCTGCAGCCGCACGATTTCGGTGGCGACGCGGATGATGGTGCGGGCGCGTTGATCGAGCGCCTTCAGCAGCCAGTTGGCGCTGGCCACGCATTCGTTGAGGAAGCCATGCGTGGCCTTGTCGGCTCCGGCGGCGAGTTCGCTGTGATAATCGCGATCGATGATCAGGCGCGGCAGCGTCGCCTGGTTCAGGCTGATCTGCCAGCCGCCATCCGTGCCCCGCGTCACGAACACATCGGGCACCACCGGTGTGCCGGTTTCGCCGCCATACCGCAGGCCGGGCTTGGGATCATAGGATTTCAGCTCGCGGATCATGTCCACGATATCTTCGCGGTCCAGTTTGCACAGCCGCATCAACCCGGCCATGTCGCCGCGCGCCACCAGATCGAGATTGTTCAGCAGCTTTTCCATTGCCGGATCGCAGCGATCGGCGGCGCGGGCCTGGGCGATCAGGCATTCTGAAAGGCTGCGTGCGGCCACACCGGCCGGATCGAACATCTGCACCTCGCGCAGCACCGCTTCTGCGCGTGCCGGCGACACGTCCAGCCGGTCGGCAATATCTTCCAGCGGTTCGACCAGATAGCCGGCCTCATCCAGCCCATCGATGATGAAACGGGCGATGGCCAGATCGATGCCGTCAAAGCGAGCCGTTGCCTGCGCCTCCAGCACTTCGGTCAGCCCGGCCTCGCCGCCGGCCATGCGCTCGAAATCCGGGCCGTCGTCCTCGCCGCTGGCTTGCGCTGCGTGTTCGCCCCAATCTGCGGGCTGGTCGGATCCGCAATCATGGTGGAAACGCTCACCGGTGTAATCTGCCTCCAGCGGGCCATCACCGCCGCCGATGCCATCACGCAACAACGCTTCCAGCCCGGCGCTGCTGGCATCATCCACTGCGGGCAGGGCATCGGGCGGCGCGTCCACCCCGCTTGGCCCGGCTGGTTCCGGTGGCTCGGCGGCATCGCCGGCGGCGAGCAGCGGGTTGCGCTCCAGCTCCTCGGCGATCCAGCCTTCCAGTTCGACATTGGTCAGCGTCAGCAGCTTGATCGCAAGCTGCAGCTGCGGGGTCATCACCAGCTGCTGCGACTGCCTCAGCTCAAGGCGCGGCCCCAAGCCCATCTCAGCCCCCGCTGTGCCCCCAGCACTGCACTACATGCCAGATCACAGGCTGAAATCCTCACCCAGATAGACGCGGCGCACGGTTTCATCGGCCACCAGCGCTTCTGGCGTGCCTTCGAACAGCACGCGGCCATCATAGATGATGCAGGCGCGGTTCACGATTTCCAGGGTCTCGCGCACGTTGTGATCGGTGATCAGCACGCCGATGTCCCGCGCGCGCAGCTGTACCACCAGGGCCCGGATGTCGGCGATGGAGATGGGATCGATGCCGGCAAACGGCTCATCAAGCAGCATGATCGACGGGTTGGCGGCCAGCGCGCGGGCGATTTCGACCCGGCGCCGCTCCCCGCCCGAAAGCGCCATCGCCGGCGCCGCGCGCAGGCGGGTGATGTTGAATTCGCCCAGCAATTCCTCCAGCCGGGCAGCGCGCGCCCGGGCATCGGGCTCCGCCACTTCCAGCACGGCCATGATGTTCTGTTCCACGGTCATGCCGCGGAAGATGCTGGTTTCCTGCGGAAGATAGCCCAGGCCCAGCACGGCGCGGCGATACATCGGCAGGCCGGTGATATCATGGCCATCCAACAGGATGCGGCCCGAATCCGGCATGGCCAGTCCCATGATCGAATAGAAACAGGTGGTCTTGCCGGCGCCATTGGGGCCCAGCAGGCCCACAACCTCGCCGCGCCGGACGGACAGCGACACGTCGCGCAGCACGACCCGATTGTCATACTTCTTGCCGATGCCATCGACCGACAGGCCACGCAGCACGGGGCCGCCCGGTTCCTCGCGCAGCTGTTCGCGTTGTTCCATCACCTCGGTATCAGCCATAATCGAATCTGCTCCCGCCAATTGGCGCGAAATTTGCATGTAAAGAGTAAACTATCGTGACTGCGTCGCCACGCCAAGGCGGCTCAGTGGCGAAGCCCGTGATTTCTGTTGCCAATCCGGAGCATTTGCGGGAACAGCCCCGGCCATCATGGGCGCGGCGTTGAATTTTTCCGATCCGGCAATGCTGGCCTTGCTGCTTGGCGCAGGCCTGTGGGCGGGCGCCCAGAATGCGCTGGCAGGCGGCGGCAGCTTCATCACCTTGCCAGCCCTGATCGCCGCCGGGCTTGATCCGAAACTGGCCAATATCACCTCCACCATGGCGCTTTTTCCTGGCCAGATCACCACCGGCATTGCCGGGCGCAAGCTGGTGGCGGGTGCAGAGCGGCTGTCGTTCAAGGCACTGGCTGTCATCGCGCTGGCGGGCGGCGTGGCCGGCGCAGTGCTGCTCAATGCGACGCCCACCCGTATCTTTGCCGCCATGGTGCCGTGGCTGGTGCTGCTGGCCACCGTTGTCTTTGCCTGGGGCGCCTTTGGGCCGAAGAAATCGCTCGACAAACCACCACCGCCGGCCTGGGTGACGATCACCACCCAATCGTTGATCGCGCTTTACAGCGGCTTTTTCGGCGGTGGCGCCGGCATCCTGACATTGGCCAGCCTGACCATCGCCGGCCTTGCCGTTCGCAACGCCGGCGGCACCAAGAATGTGCTGGTGTCCCTCTCCAACATGACGGCCGCCCTTGTTTTCGCGCTCACCGGCAATGTCGCGTGGCTGCACGCGCTGGTGGTCGGCATCGGCGCGATGGCCGGCGGCTACGTTGGCGCGCAGGCGCTGGCGGTGGTGCCGGAAAAGGCGCTGAAGATCGCAGTGATCCTCATTGGCCTCGGTCTGACAGTCGGCCTGTTCCTGCGCGCCTAACGCCGCTGGCCATATTCATCGATCAGCACTTCGCGCCGGCCAACATGATCAGGCCGGCTCACGAACCCATCCTGCTCCATGCGTTCAATCAGACGGGCGGCGTTGTTGTAACCGATGCGCAGGTGGCGCTGGATAAAGCTGGTGCTGGCCTTCTGCGCCTTGGCCACCACGTCGATGGCTTTGGCATAAACGTCCGCTTCGTCGTCCCCGCTGCGACCGCCGGTCAGGCCCGCGCTGGCCAGATCGAGTTGGCCATCCAGATCGGCCGGTTCTTCGGTGACGGCTTCGACATAATCCGGCACGCCCTGTGCGCGCCAGAAATCGGCCACGGCTTCCACTTCGCCATCCGAAACGAACGGGCCGTGCACGCGTACCAGCTTGCCGCCGGCCATCCACAGCATGTCGCCTTTGCCCAGCAACTGTTCGGCGCCGGGTTCGCCCAGGATGGTGCGGCTGTCGATCTTGCTGGTCACCTGGAAACTGATTCGCGTCGGCAGATTGGCCTTGATGACGCCGGTGATCACATCCACCGAGGGGCGCTGCGTCGCCATGATCAGGTGGATGCCGGCAGCGCGAGCCTTTTGGGCCAGGCGCTGGATCAGGAATTCCACTTCCTTGCCGGCCGTCATCATCAGATCGGCCAGCTCGTCCACCACCACCACGATCAGCGGCATCGGCTCGAAATCGAGCACTTCCTCCTCGATAATCGGTGCTTCGGTTTCGGGGTCCCACCCGGTCTGCACACGGCGCACGAACGGTTTGCCGGCGGCCTGGGCTTCCTTCACCTTCTGGTTGAAGCTGGCCAGCGAACGGACGTTCAACTCGCTCATCTTGCGATAACGGTCTTCCATCTGCTCCACCGCCCATTTCAGGGCGCGGATGGCCTTGGGCGGATCGACAACGACGGGCGCCAGCAGATGCGGGATCCCGTCATACATCTTCAATTCCAGCATCTTGGGATCGATCATGATCAACCGGCACTGCGCCGGCGTCATGCGATACAAGAGCGAGAGGATCATGGCGTTGAGGCCGACGGACTTGCCCGAACCGGTGGTGCCGGCGATCAGCAGGTGTGGCATCGGGGCGAGATCGGCCACCACCGGAATGCCGGCAATATCCTTGCCCAGCACCAGCGGCAGCGTGACCGACCGGCTGTCGAAATCGGCACTGCCCAGCAGTTCGGAAAGCGACACCGTCTCGCGCACCGGGTTGGGCAGTTCGATGCCGATCACGTTCTTGCCCGGCACCACGGCAACGCGGGCCGATTGCGCGCTCATCGAACGGGCGATGTCGTCGGCCAGGCCGATCACCCGGCTGGCGCGGATGCCCGGTGCCGGTTCCAGCTCATACATGGTGACCACTGGGCCCGGGCGCACTTCGCCGATGCGGCCACGCACCCCGAAATCTTCCAGCACGCCTTCCAGCAACCTTGCATTCTGTTCCAGCGCCGCGGCATCGATCCGTGCGCGCGGCGCCGATGGCGGCGGCGTCAGCAGGTCCAGCCCCGGCAGCACGGCGGCATCGCCCAGATCGAGCGATTTCTGCTTGTCGCGCACGTCACGACCGCTGCGACTGGGCCGCTCCGGCCGTTCCAGCACCACGGTTGGGCCCGGCTCCGGATCGGTGGTGAGTTCTGCTTCGGCCTTGGGCGGCTTGCGGGTTGGCTTGGGCAACACGATGCTGCCCGGCTCCACTTCGGCGTCAGGGTTCCACAGGCGTTGGCCGGCGGCGATGGCATCGCCCACCACCTCGCGGCTGATCGCGCTGCCCCAGGCCAGGCAAGCGAGGCCAAGCGGTGCCAGCAGGATGGCCAGTACCACCCCCACCGACACATCGGCCAATTCCGGAATCGCTTCGGCATTGGCCGAGGCCGCCGCCAGGCCCTGCCCCAGCAAACCGCCCGGCCCGGCCGGAGCGCCCATGGCGGAAAACCCAAAGCCGCCCGCGGCAAACGACAGCAGCAAGACGCCGGCAAGGCTGCCGCCAGCCATGCGCGGCACCGGCACCGGCTCATCGCGGCCGACGCGCCAGCCCGCCAGCAGCAGCGCGGGGCTGAGCAGCAGCACTGGCCAGCCCGCCAGTTGCAGCAGCAGATCGGCGACGTGCGCGCCGGCGTTGCCCATCCAGTTGCCTGCCTCCCGCGCTGTGGCGGTGTTGAACGAGGGATCGGCCGGATCATAGCTCAGCAGCGCCAGCACCAGCGCCACGCCAACCAGCGCGACCGCCACCCCGGCGCCCACGCGCGCCGCTACCCGCAACGCCAACGCCAAGGCGACGCGCAGCCGCAGCAGCCAGGCCGGCCCGCCGGGGCTGCTGCGCTTGGGGGCAGATGCTGCCCGAGTGGCCATGGCCGGTATGCCTTTCAATGCGATGCGTCGCCCTTGGCATGTTCACCATTTGGGCACTGCCTAAAGATGAATCAGGCCATGACTCCGGTCAAGGAAAACCGCTGTTCAGCGTCGCATTGGCCCGGACAACATGTCCCGCTTGGGGGAATCGCACAGGTCGGCTAGGAAGGCAGCATGACGATGGATGCAGACGTGATCATCATCGGTGGCGGCCTGGTTGGCGCCACGCTGGCGTTGGCCCTGGCCCGCCATGAGGTGACGAGCATCGTCGTTGATGCCCAGGATCTGGACAGCACAACGCTGCCGGCCTTCGATGGTCGCGCTACCGCCGTGGCCAGCGCTTCGGCCCGCATGCTGCGCGCGCTGGGGCTGGGCGATATCCTCGATACGCACGGCTGCCCGATTCGCGAGATTCGCGTCACAGATGCCGCGCACCCGCAGTTCCTGCATTTCGATGCCGGCGAAGGTAATGATCCGCTCGGCACGATGGTGGAAAACCGCTGGCTTCGCACCGGCCTGCTGCGCGCGGTGCGCGAATGCCCGGAAGTGACGCTGCTCGCCCCGGTGACGGTCGCGGGTATCCAGCGCGACGATCACGCCGCCACGCTCACCCTCGCCGATGGCCGCGTGTTCAAGGCGCCGTTGGTGGTAGCCTGCGATGGCCGCCGTTCTGCCACGCGCGAAGCCGCCGGCATTCCCATCGCCACCTGGCAATATGATCACGCCGCGCTGATCACCATGGTGGCGCACACGGTGCCGCACGAGAATATTGCCTGCGAGCTGTTCTACCCGTCAGGTCCGCTGGCGCTGCTGCCGATGCGCGACACCGATGACGGCCGCCCGCGCACCGCCATCGTGTGGACGATCGATCGCAAGCACATGGAGGCCGCCAAGAAACTCGGGCCCAAACAGCTCGCCGCTGAAATTGCCGCCCGCATCGATGGCACGATGGGCGATGTGGAGGTGATCGCGCCGCAAGCCGTGTGGCCGCTCGGCTATCACCACGCCGCCCGCTACACCGATACAAGGCTGCTGCTGCTCGGCGATTCCGCCCACGGCATCCACCCGATTGCTGGCCAGGGCCTCAACATGGGCTTCCGCGATGTCGCGGCCGCTGCCGAAGTGCTCACCAACGCCGCCCGGTCCGGCCTTGATCTGGGCAGCCCCGACGTGCTGGCGCAAATCTCGGCGTGGCGCCGCTTTGATAACAGCCTGGTGTGCGCTGTCACCGATGGCCTCAACCGCCTGTTTGCCATCCCCGGCCGCACCCCCAGCCTGGTACGCCGTTTCGGCCTTTCCACCGTTGAACGCCTGCCACCCCTGAAGCGCTTCTTCATGAACCAGGCCCGCGGCGAGACCGGAAAACTGCCAGCTTTGCTGAAGGGTGAACTCGTCTAGCAACGCCTCCGTTCCCAAGCAGCGGAGTCGATCATGGCCACTGCAGCGCCCACCCTCGACAAGCACGCCATTCTGGCCCGCTATCAGGCTGAGCGCGACAAGCGCCTGCGCGCCGACGGCAATGACCAATATGTCGAGGTCGCCGGCCAATATGCCCATTATCTTGTTGATCCCTACATGCCGGTGGTGCCGCGCGCACCGCTGACCGATCATGTCACCTTCGCCATGGTCGGCGGTGGTTTTGCCGGCCTGTGTGTCGGTGCCCGGCTGGTGGAAGCGGGCATCACCGATGTGCGCATCATCGACAAGGCCGGCGATTTTGGCGGCAACTGGTACTGGAACCGCTATCCCGGCGCCCAGTGCGACACGGCCTCGATCATCTATCTGCCGCTTCTCGAAGAAACCCGCCACATGCCGACCGAGAAATATGCGCATGCACCGGAGATCCTCGAACAATCACGCCGCATCGGCCGCACCTTCGGCCTCTATGACAAGGCGCTGTTCCACATCCGCGTTGACGATATCGTTTGGGATGAAACGCGCAGTGTGTGGGTGATCACCACCGACCGCGGCGACAAGTTCACAGCCGATTATGTCGCGACCGGCACGGGGCCGCTGCACGTGCCGAAATTGCCTGGCATCCCCGGCCTCGACAGTTTCAAGGGCCACGGCTTCCACACCAGCCGCTGGGATTATGAGTACACCGGCGGCGACACCAACGGTGCCCCGCTCAGCAAGCTGAAAGACAAGCGCGTGGCCATCATCGGCACTGGCGCGACCGCGGTTCAGGTTGTGCCGCACCTCGCCCGGGCCGGTGGCACCGTCTATGTGGTGCAGCGCACCCCGTCATCGGTGGATGCGCGTGGCAACGCGCCGACCGACCTGGCGTGGTTCAAGTCGATCGCAACGCCGGGCTGGCAGAAGCGCTGGCTCGACAATTTCGCCCGCAATATCGCCATCGGGTTACCGCCGGAAGAAGATCTGGTGCAGGACGGCTGGACCAACATCATGGGCCGCATTCGCGAGCGCGTCTTGACCCTGCCGATGGACCAGATCACCCCAGCCAGCATTTTGGCGGTGTACGAAGACGCCGAAATCGAGAAGATGTCGGAAGTCCGCGCCAGGGCTGAAGCGATCGTCCACGACAAGGAGACCGCCGAGAAACTGAAGGCCTGGTATCGGCAATGGTGCAAGCGGCCCTGCTTCCACGATGCCTATCTGCAGGCCTTCAACGAACCGGGCACCCACCTGATCGATACCGACGGCAAGGGCGTCGAACGCATCGATGAAACCGGCTTATGGGTAAACGGCATCCATTATGAAGTGGATTGCATCATCTATGCTTCGGGCTTCGAGGTGGGCACATCGCACCAGCGGCGGGCCGGTTTCGACATGGCCGGGGTCGGCGGCAAGCGATTGTCACAAGCCTGGGCAGACGGCATGCAGACACTGCACGGCCTGCATGTGCACGGCTTTCCCAACGCCTTCATTGTCCAGATCGCACAGGCCGCCAATTTTGGCGCCAACGTGCCGCACAATTGGACCGATGCCGGCGAAACCATCGCTGCCGTGGTCAGCCATGCCCGCGACACGGGCAGACGCATCGTTGAGCCGACGCCGCAAGCCCAGGCCGAATGGGTGGCGCTGATCAAGACGGGCATGCCCAGCTTTGTTGGTGCCGTCGCCGAATGTACGCCCGGCTATTATAATCTGGAAGGCACCAGCGCCGATATTTCCGGGTTTTTGCCCAGCGGCTATCCGCTCGGGTCCGTGGCCTATTTCGAGTATATCGACAATTGGCGGCGCAGCGGCGACTTTACAGGTCTGGCCTTCAGCTGACCCACGCTCTGTCCTACACGGCCCGACCCTGTCATCATGGCGCTGCCCGGCATGATGACCAGACGGGGTTTGCGCCGGCAAATCGGCCGGAAAAATCCCCAATTCGATACAAAACGTCAAAACTGTCAAAATTCGAGGCCGCGCCGGTGGGGCCGAAACGCTCTTTCTCAATCAAACGAACGGTCCGCCATCGGGTCTAGCGAATATCAGCGTTGCGGGCATCGCGGGCAGGCCACAGTCTGGCCGTCATGATCGATCGTGACGCCCTCCTCGAAAAATACCGGCTTGAGCGGGACAAGCGCCTGCGCCCCGAAGGCAATGCCCAATATGTGCGGGCTGCCACGCATTTTCCGCAGATGCTGGGCGATCCCTACACGCCGCGCAAGGAACGCGCGCCGGTCACCGATCATGTGCGCTTTGCCATGGTGGGCGCCGGTTTTGCCGGGCTGTGCACGGGCGCGCGGCTGGCGCAGGCCGGGATCACCGATTTCCGCCTGATCGATGCCGGCGGTGATGTGGGCGGCACCTGGTATTGGAACCGCTATCCCGGCGCCCAGTGCGACACGGCCTCGATCATCTACATGCCGCTGCTGGAAGAAACCGGTCATATCCCGACCGAGAAATATGCCCACGCACCCGAAATCCAGGGCCAGGCGAAGAAGATCGCGCAGACGTTCAATCTCTATGAAAAGGCGCTGTTCCACACCGATGTGAAGGCCTGCAGCTGGGACGAGGCCAGACAGGTCTGGGTGATCGAGACTGACCGCGGCGACAATTTCACCGCCGATTTCGTCGGCATCGGCACCGGCCCGCTGAACGTGCCGAAACTGCCCGGCATCGCCGGCATCGAGAGTTTCAAGGGTCACCAGTTCCACACCAGCCGCTGGGATTATGCCTACACCGGCGGTTCGGCCGAACGTGCGCCGATGGACAAGCTGGCGGGCAAGCGCGTCGCCATCATCGGCACGGGCGCCACCGCCGTGCAGTGTGTGCCGCATCTGGCGCGTGACGCCGGCCAATTGTTCGTTTTCCAGCGCACGCCGTCATCGGTGGATGTGCGCGCCAACGAGCCGATTGATGCCGAATGGTTCAAGTCCATCGCCACGCCGGGTTGGCAGACGCGCTGGCTGGAAAATTTCGCCGGCAATGTCGGCATGGGTGGCGCCAGCGAAGACTGGGTGAAGGATGGCTGGACCGACCTGTCGCGCCGCATCCGCAGCCGGGTGATGAGCCTGCCGCCGTCCGAATGGAACCCGGTCAACATGATGAAGGCCTGGGAAATGGCCGACCATGAAAAGATGGAGGAAATCCGCACCCGCGCCGTGACCGTAGTGGAAGACCGCAAGACCGGCGAAGCGTTGCAGGCCTGGTATCGCCAATTGTGCAAGCGCCCGTGCTTCCATGATGCCTATCTGCAGGCCTTCAACCGGCCCAGCGTCACCCTGGTCGATACCGATGGCCAGGGTGTCAGCCGCATCGATGAAACCGGCATCTGGGTTGGCGATGCGCATTATGAGGTGGATTGCATCATCCATTCCACCGGCTTTGAAGTTGGCACGCCAACGGAGCAGCGCGCCGGCTTCGATCCGGTGGGCAAGAACGGCCAGAAGCTTTCTGAAGCTTGGGAAGCGGGGATGCGCACGCTGCATGGGTTGAACAGTGCTGGTTTCCCCAATCTGTTCCTCGTCCAGTTCGCCCAGGCCGCCAATTTCGTCGTCAACGTTCCGCACAACTGGATGGAAACCGGCACCAGCATCGCCGCCATCGTGCGCCATATGACTGATCATGGCCTGAAGACGCTGGAACCGGACGCCCAGGCACAGGAAGAGTGGGTGAAGCTGCTGCTCAACAACCCCGGCATGATGACCAACAGCCCGGATTGCACCCCCGGTTATTACAACAATGAAGGCCAGCCGATGGATGATCGGGCGAAATATGCCGTGGGATACCCAGCCGGGCCCAATGCCTTTTTCAGCTACATGAAGGGCTGGCGCAGCGATGGGGCATTCAAGGGGCTGCGCTTCGGCTGATCACCCCGTCGCCGGCAGGAACTCGCGCGCGGCTTCGGCCAGCAGGATCGGCACGCCATCGCGAATCGGATAGGCGATGCCGGCGGTATCGTTGACCAGTTCCTGGGCGGACCGGTCATAACGCAGCGGCTGCTTCGTCTGCGGGCAGACCAGAAGGGCCAGCAGGCGCGGATCAAGCGCGGAACCGCTCATTGCAGGCGGCCACTGGCACCGTTGCCCCCGATGCCATTGGGCCCGGCGGCAAAGCTCATAAGCGTGGCCAGCGTCTGCGCCCGGTCGGCCAGGGTGGGCGCCTCCAGCAGCGCCTGCTTTTCCGGCGGATCGAACGGCAAGGCGCCGGCCAGCGCCGTTACCAGCCCTTCATCGTCGGCCGATTGCACCGCCTCCCAATCGGCGGCGAGCCCGCGCGCATCGAGATAGGGGCGCAGCGCGTCTTCCAGACTGGCTCTGCTGGTGGCATCGAGCGATTCTTCCTCCGCCCGGTCATCGGCGAAGCCATGATAATCGGTCATCACCTGGCGATAGAGCGTGCCGCGTTCCAGCTCAGCGCTGACCCGGAAGCGGCTGATGCCGACCAGCGTGATGAGGATGCGGCCGTTGTCGGTTTCGCGATATTCGGTGATGCGGCCGAGGCAGCCGACCTTGTAGAGCGGCGGCGGATCGCCCGCGCTTTTCGGCTGGATCATGCCGATCATGCGGTGGGCAGCGCCAGTGGCGGCCATGGCATCGCGCACCATCGCCAGGTAACGCGGTTCAAAGATGTTGAGCGGCAGTACCCCGCGCGGCAGCAGCACGGCGCCGGTGAGCGGAAACACCGGCACGGCCGCCGGCAGCGGTTCAAGGGCTTCGCTCTCGCTCATGCAAACCAGACGGCGCGCAAGGCGGCGCGGGTCTTGATGCTCCACGGATCGGCAAGGCCGGCCGCTTCGAACATGGTCAGCAATTTCTCGCGCGCGGCGCTTTCGTTCCACGTGCGATCGGCCTTGATGATGGCCAGAAGGTGCTCAGCCGCCGCATCGCGGTCGCCGCGCCCTGCCAAGGCGCCCGCCAGCTCGAATCGTGCGGCGTGGTCATCGGGGGCCTTGTTCACCTGTGCGATCAGATCGGCGAGCTCGTGGTCGGCCGGCGCTTCGGCGGCCAGGGCCAGCGCGGCGCGGGCGCGGATTACCAGCTCGTCCTTGCTGTCGGCCGGCAGCTGCGCCAGCACGGCGGCGGCCTCTTCCCTGCGGCCCGCGGCCAGCATGGCCAGCGCCAGCCGCGCGGCAAGGTCGTGGCGTTCGGGAATTTCATTGGCAACCGCGCCAAGCATGGCGATGGCATCATCATGGGCACCAGCAGCGGTGGCTTCGTCGGCAGCCGCGATCAGTTGGCCGATCTGTTCCTCCAGCGCCGCCTCGTCTTCGCTGGCGGGCACGCCGGCAAGCAGCCGATCGATGAACTGCGCCAGCTGCGTTTCCGGCAGCGCACCCTGGAACCCATCGACCGGGCGGCCATCCAGAAAGGCATAGACGGTGGGGATGGACTGGATGCGGAACTGGGCGGCCAGCGCCTGGTTCTTGTCGACATCGATCTTCACCAGCTGCACCTTGGGTGCGCGGGCGGCGACCAGTTTTTCCAGCGCCGGCCCCAGCGTCTTGCACGGGCCGCACCATTCCGCCCAGAAATCGACGAGCACCAGCGCTGTCTTCGACGCATCGATGACGTCGCGGCGGAAGGCTTCGATACTGGCCTTTTCGGCGGCCGGGTTGGGAATGCTGGCCAAGGGGGATGCTCCGGACTTTGTGGCTTTTGACCATATGGGGTGTGGAGGGCCGGTTTGCCAAGACGGCGCATGGGCGCACGCGGTTGGAAAAAAGGGGCTTGCAAGTCCAAAGCCGCCGGTGCTAGACGCGCCCTCCTCAATGACCGGCGAGCGGGTGTAGCTCAGGGGTAGAGCGCAACCTTGCCAAGGTTGAAGTCGAGAGTTCGAATCTCTTCACCCGCTCCAGTCGTTGTAAGGTTTTCAGGGGGTTAGCCACCCCCTGTTTCCCAAAACCGAAATTCTGACTATCTTCGGATCGTATTCGGACTCGTCGAGGGGTGGTCGGATTTTGGGCAAATCGGGTTCCAATGATTCGTCGTCGGCAGCAATCGCTGCAGAACGCACCGGTTCCACCGCAAAAGGTGCAGTGACCGATAGCAAGACGTTCCGTGACGGTCTGATCTACCTCTACAAACGAGCTGATTTTAAGAAGCC
>NZ_JAUMBI010000041.1:1326-9919 GCF_032115815.1 Sandarakinorhabdus sp. | reverse complement strand
TGTCTCACATGGCCATTCTGGGCCGCCCGAGGAAGTCCTTCTTGCCAAGCGGCAGCCCCTTGTTGCGGAAAATCCCGTACACCATCGAGGCATGGAAGTAGAAATTGGGCTGGCTGAAGCTGAGCAGGAAATCCTCGCTCTTGAACGGCATCCTGCGTTCCCCGAACACGAAGGCGGTGTCGCCTCCAATGAAGCCCTCCATCTCGGCCTCGGTCACCGTTGCCAGCGCGGCATCGGCATCCTTCAGCATGGCGGTGAAGCTGGCATAATCCGCATCAGGCATGGCAAAACCGCCGCCGGGGCTGAACTGGCCCGTACGCACCGCCGCAATCGCCCCGGCACTGTGCGCCGCGACGCTCTGCACCTGAAACGCCAGCGGAAACATGTCGGGTGCCAGACTGGCTGTGGCCAGATCGCCAATGCCGGCGGCTTCGGCCTTGGCCAGCACGTTCAGGCAGCCGCCAATGACCTGGCGGCAGGACGGCACGAAGGCGGCGTGGAGTGAAAGCGGCATGTTTGAATCCCCCAGATGTTGCAGGGTGACTGTGGGGCGGTTTGCCGGCGGGGGCAAGGCGCCGGCCCGGCTACCAAAAAAGAAGGGCGGCCCGATGAGCCGCCCTTCCCGTTCAGTATGTTTGCGCGATCAGTGCTGCGTGGCGGGCATGAGAACCTCAAGCCCGTCCAGCGCCGCCGAAGCCTTGATCTGGCACGCCAGCCGGCTGTTCGGCTGGGCGGTATCCGCCAGCTCGATCATCGAATCTTCCAGTTCGCTGCGCTCACCAGTGAGCGCCTGCCATTCCGATGGAATATAGCAATGGCAAGTGGCGCAGGCCGCGTTGCCGCCGCAATCGCCATCGATGCCCGGCACATTGTTCTGCACCGCGCCTTCCATCAGGTTTTCACCTTCCGGCACATTGACTTCGTGGCGAGCACCATTGTGCTCGACGTAAATGATCTTGACCATGTTATCCTCTGCTCAGGCCGGAATGCGGACCATCATCGATTTATAACCCCGCACGAAGGCACTGGGCACCCGCTCCGGCTCCTCCAGCACTTCGATATGATCAAAGCGCTTCAGGATTTCTTCCCACAGGATCTTCAGCTGCAATTCGGCGAGGCGGTTGCCCACGCAGCGGTGGATGCCGAACCCGAACGACATATGCTGCCGCGCGCGGGCGCGATCGATGATGAACTCATCCGGCCGGTCGAGCACGGTATCGTCACGGTTGGCCGACGAATACCACATCACCACCTTGTCACCCTTGTGGATCAGCTGGCCGCCCAGCACCGTATCCTGCAGGGCGGTGCGGCGCATGTGGGCCAGCGGCGTCTGGTAACGGATGATTTCCGAAACCATGTTCTCCACCAGGCCGTGATTGGCCTTGAGCTTGGCGTATTCGCCCGGATTCTTGTTCAGGAAATACAGCCCGCCGGTGATCGAATTGCGGGTCGTATCGTTGCCGCCCACGATCAGCAGCACCAGATTGCCCATGAATTCCATCGGCGGCATGTTCCGTGTGGCGGGGTTGTGCGCCAACATCGAAACCAGATCGCCGGTCGGTTCGGCATTCACCCGCTCGTTCCACAGCATGGTGAATTCCTGCAGCATGCCCAGCAGAATGCCCTGACGCTCTTCCTTGCCCGGGCTGCCTGGCAGTTCCGGATCAGAAGTGCTGACATCCGACCAATAGGTCAGCATGCGGCGGCGCTCCTGCGGCCAACCGAACAGGGTGGCCAACATGCGGCTGGTCAGTTCGATGGAAACCTTGTCCACCCAGTCAAAGGCCTCGCCGCGCGGCAGGCTGTCCAGCACTTCACAGGTGCGGCTGCGGATCAGTTCTTCGTAACCGGCAAGATTCTGGCCCGAAACGATCGGGTTCACCGCCTTGCGCTGCACATCATGCTTGGGTTGATCCATGGCGATGAACATCGGCATGATGAAATCCGGATCCATATCGAACAGGGTGATCCCGCCCAACATGGCTTCGGAGCTGAACACCTGGTGGTTGGTGTCCACCGCCATCACGTCGTTCCAGCGCGTCACGTTCCAGAAACCGCGGTGGCGGTTGCTGTTCACGTGCGTGAAGAAAATGGGGGCTTCCTCGCGCAGGCGACGGAAATAGACATGGTTGGTGTCCGTCTCCCACCACAGCGGATCGGCAATATCCACCTCGTCGAGCGGTGCCGAGGCCAGATAGGATTCCAGCGTCGCCTTGTCGTGATTGGCAAATTCCGGCCGCACGCGCGGTGGCAGCGGCCAGCTCACACTGCCCTGCGGCAGCGTTTGGGTGATCCGCGTGTCTTTCAGTTGCGTCGCCATATGGTCCTCCCCATGGGATTTTGCCCGCTCTCGTTTACGGAGATACACTACGCAAAGCCAGGTTTCCAGCCAAAAATGCGGATTTGATCTCCGCATTTGCACGGATGACCGGATGCTGATCCTGGTGACGGCGGGCAGCGCACAAGCTTGCTGTTGCGGTCAGCCTTGCCCCCAGCCTGCCGTATGCTGCGTGCTGCGATGAAGGTGATTCAGCCCACCAGCGCCAGTTGCGGCGGGTCGAGCACTTCCTGCACCACCCGGTCCAACCCCAGCGCTCGCGCCACGGCCGCTTCCAGATCGGCATCGATCAGATAATGCCGGCCAAGCACCAGGCGGGCGGGCCCGGCATCGGTGGCAACTTCGGCGACCAGCTCACCGCGCCCCTTGGCCGGCGCCGGCCCAAGCGCCGCGAGCAGCACGTCCACTTCCGCCGGGTGAGCAATCTGCACCACCAGACGGCCGCGCGTGCGGCGAGCCAGATCAGCCAGCGGCTGGCAGGAACGCATGGTCAGGCGCGGCACATCCTCGCCCTCCTTCCACTGCAATTCCATGCCGATCAGCAGCGCCGGCGACTCGTTCACCAAGACCTCGATCTTTTCCTGCAGCTCCTCGTCAAAGCAGCTGGTGACATATTGGCCCGATCGATCGGAAAAGCTCAGGAACTGATAGCGGCGCCCGGCCTGGGTGCTGCGCCAGCGCCGTTCTTCCAGCCGGCCGGCCATCATCACCATTTTCTTGCCGCCACCAAGCGGCGCCGTCATGCCAACCACCTCGCCAAAGCTGACAACCTGGTTGGCAGTGAGCACATTGGCATAGGCATCCACCGGATGCCCGCTGAAGAAGAAGCCGAACGCCTCCTGCTCGTGCGCCATACGCTGCGCCATCGTCCAGTCGATATTGGGCACCATCAGGGCCAGGCTGGCATGATCCGATACGCCGGTGGCATCGCCGAACAGCGCCACCTGCGCGCTTTCACGTTCCTGCGCGGCGGACTGGGCGCTGGCCATGATGGCTTCGGCCAGGGCGTGAACGCCGGCGCGATTGGGGTGGAGTGCATCAAAGCCGCCCGACGCGATCAGGCTTTCCAGCTGGCGCTTGTTCAGCCCGCGCGGATCGACGCGGCGGGCAAAGTCGGCGAGGTCCTTGAAGGCCCCCTTCCCGTCCCGCTCGGCGGCCAGCGCCTCCATGGCTTTCAGGCCAACACCCTTCAGCCCGGCGAGCGCGTAGCGCACCGACAAGCCGAAACACTCGTCATCCTCAACGGTGAAATCGGCCGCCGACACGTTGATGCACGGCGGCAGCACTTCGACATCGGCACGGCGCGCGTCGTCAACGAACACCGCCAGCCGGTCAGTATTGTCGACATCATAGGCCATGGAGGCGGCATAGAAGATGGCACGGTGGTGGGTCTTCAGCCAGGCGGTGTGATAGCTGACCACGGCATAGGCGGCGGCGTGGCTCTTGTTGAAGCCATAGTTGGCGAATTTCAGGATCAATTCGAAAATGGCGTCGGCCGTGGCTTCCTCGATGCCGTTGGCGGCGGCGCCAGCGCAGAAATCGGCCTTTTGCGCCACCATTTCGGCGTGGATCTTCTTGCCCATGGCGCGGCGCAGCAGATCGGCCTGGCCGAGGCTGTAACCAGCCAACTCGCGCGCCAGGCTCATCACCTGTTCCTGATAGACGATGATGCCATAGGTTTCGCGCAGGATCGGCTCCATCGCCGGGTGCAGCAATTCCACCTTCTCGCGGCCGGCCTTGCGCAGGGCAAAGCTGGGGATATTGTCCATCGGGCCCGGGCGATAGAGGGCGCCCAGCGCGACGATATCGGCGAAACAATCGGGGCGAACCTGCGAGAGTGCGCGGCGCATGCCTTCCGATTCAAACTGGAACACGCCGACCGTGTCACCCTCGGCGATCAGCTTGTAGACCGCCGGGTCGTTCATCGGCAGCGTTGCCCAATCGACCTCAACGCCGCGGGCGCGCAGCATGGTCGCGGCGCGGTCAAGCACCGAGAGCGTCTTGAGGCCGAGGAAGTCGAACTTCACCAGACCGGCCTTTTCGGCGGCCTTCATTTCGAACTGGGTGACCGCCATGTCCGAGCGGGGATCGCGGTAGAGCGGCACCAGTTGCGACAGCGGCCGGTCGCCGATCACCACGCCGGCAGCGTGCGTGGAACTGTGGCGCGGCAGACCTTCCAGCTGCAGGGCGATATCGACCAGCCGCTTCACCTTGGCGTCGCGCTCGACCTCCACCATGAACGGCATTTCGCCCAGATAGGCCCTGCCGTCCTTGTCCGCCCCGCGCCCCAGTGTGCGCGCCAGTGTCCACGGGTCGGTCGGGTGATTGGGCACCAGCTTGGCGAGTCGATCGATCTGGCCATAGGGCATCTGCAGCACGCGGCCGACATCCTTCAGCACGGCGCGGGCCTTCATCTTCCCAAAGGTGATGATCTGCGCCACCTGCTCACGGCCATAGCGCTGCTGCACATAATCAATGACTTCACCGCGCCGCGTTTCGCAGAAATCGATATCGAAGTCGGGCATCGAGACGCGGTCGGGGTTGAGGAAGCGTTCGAACAGCAGGCCGTGTTCGAGCGGATCAAGATCGGTGATGGTCAGCGACCACGCCACCACCGAGCCGGCGCCCGAACCGCGCCCCGGCCCGACCGGGATTCCCTGCAATTTGGCCCACACGATGAAATCGGCCACGATCAAAAAGTAACCGGCAAATCCCATGCCGTTGATGACGTCGATCTCAAACGCCAGCCGCTCGCGATAGGGAACGCGCGCCGTCTCTTCGAGGCCCAGCACATCCAGCCGCTTTTCCAGCCCCGCCGCTGCCTGTGCCTGCAGCGCCTCGTCTTCACCGCCTTCCGACAGGCGCGGCAGGATCGGCTTGCGGCTGGGCGCCATCATCGCACAGCGCTGGGCGATCACGATGGTGTTGGCGATGGCTTCGGGCAGATCGGCGAACAGTTGGTGCCAGTCGTCCGCCGATTTCAGCCAGTGCTGCGGGTTGGAGCGCTGGCGGTCCCCGGCCTCGACATAGCTGCTGTCGGCGATGCAGAGCAGCACATCGTGCGCCTCGTGCATATCCGGCGTGAGGAACTTCACCGGCGCCGTACCCACAATCGGCAGCCCGCGCGCTTCAGCGAGGCGCAGCAGCCCGGCCTCGCTCTTCTGCTCGATAGGCTCATCGCTGCGCGAAATCTCGATGTAGAGCCGGCCGGGGAACAGCCCCTCCAGCCGATCGGTCATCGCATCGACGCTCTGGCCTTCGGCGAGAAGGCGCGCCAGTGCGCCATCGGCGCCGCCGGTCAGGCAGATCAGGCCTTCGGTGCGTCCGTCCAGCTGTTCCAGCCGCAGCACCGGGTCGCCGGCCATTTCAGAACCCAGATGCGCATCCGACACCAGCCCGATGAGATTGGTGTAGCCCGCCGCATCCTGGGCATAGATCACCAGCCAGTCGATCAGCGCTCGCCCCTGCAGCGTGGCTGAACCTGGTCGCTCGATGGGCAACAGCGCACCGGTAACTGGCTGGATGCCATTGTCCTTGGCGGCGGCGGCGAAATCCATCGCGGCAAACATGTTGGCCCGGTCTGCCAGCCCAATCGCCGGGAAGCGCAATTGACGCGCCGCCTTGGCCAGATTTTCCGGCTGAATGGCGCCTTCCAGCATCGAATAGGCGCTGTGGCAGCGAAGAGGGACGAATCCGGCGTGAGGCACGGATTGACTATGCGCGCGCTGCGCCGTGGCTGCCAACCGATACGGCGATTTTGTCCCCAACTAAAAGCGAAGGGCGGGCAAGGTTGCCCCCGCCCGCCCCATCAGCCGTTAACTTCGTCCGGCCTCAGGCCAGATAGTCGTGCAGCACCTTGCCATAGGGCAGCGTCATGTCGGTGACGATGTGCAGCCCGCCCATCTGTTCCAGTACCGGCAGATCGGCCATCGGGCAGTTCACGGCGTTGGTCAGTTCCAGCCGTGCGCGGCCGGTCCAGGCGCCCTTCACGACGACCTTGTCGAAATTGATGCCAACCAGCTGGGCAATTGCCGGCGTGCCATCGATGTCGGGGATCAGCTTCAGCGTCACCTGGGTGCGCTTCAGCATCGCCGCGATCTCAGCGAGATCATCCGGGCTGCTGTGCTTGTAGACCATGGTGCCGCTGGCCACTTTCTGGCCGGCATAGACCAGTTCGCCGGTCAGCGTGTCGCTCGCCGTGACCAGCTTGGGCTGGCCATATTTCATCGGATAGCCCCAGATTTCGCGACCGCCAGCCAGTGGCGGACAGTTGTCGACATACATCTGGACGAGGAAGTTGCACTTCTCCCCGTTCAGCGTGCACGGAATGGTCTGCACCGCCGCCGAATAGGCGCCAAAGCCTTCGCCATCGGGCAGGTCGAGCCACTGCACCGACACCACGTCGCCATCGGGCAACAGCGGCTCCGGCAGCAGCTTGCGGATCATCGCCGGATCAGTGCGATACTGGATGATCATGTACTGGCGGTTGAAGAATTTGTACGGGCCCGTCGGATAGGTCGGGCTCTGCAGCGGCATCGAGCTGAGCTTCAGCACATCCTGCTTGTTCATGTCCTGTCCCCCCTCAGGCGTCTTTGAGATAATCGAACAGCACGCGGCCGTGCGGCAGCGTGAGATCGGACACGAAATGCTTGCCGCCAACGATGCGCAGGATCGGCAGATCGGCCACCGGCGCATTCACGTGCGGGATCAGTTGCAGCCGGGCCGGACTGACCCAGACGCCCTTCACCGTGATATTCTCAAGATTATAGGCGACGAGCTGGCAGATCTTCGGACTGCCATCGACATCGGGGATGATCTTGAGGTTGCACGACGTCTTGGTCATGCCCTTGGCCTGGGCCTCGCAGCCGCCGGGCGCTTCCTGCCACTTGTAGGCCATGGTGCCCATCGCCACCGACTGGCCAGCGTAGGACAGCGTGCCGGTCAGCGTGTCGGAGGCAACCTCCAGCTTGGGCAGCGCATATTTCTTGGGGAAGCCCCAGATTTCACGGCCACCGTCGATCGGTGGTTGATCATCCAGATACATCTGGGCGGTATAGTTGATCGGTTCACCATTGAAGGTGCACGGGATCACGATGCCGCTCTCGGTGTAATCGCCGAAACCCGAGCTGTCGGGCATCTTGATCCATTCGTAGAGCACCAGATTATCGGCGTTCGGCACCAGCGGTTCCGGCACCGCGGCGCGCAGCAGCACCGGATCGGTTTCGTAGGTGATGATCATGAATTCGCGGTTGATGAAGCGATAGGGCCCCAGCGGATAGCTGGGTGCCACCGCCGGCATCGACGGCAGTTTCAATATTTCTTCCGGTGTCATCGTTACCCCCGTGAACGAAAAAAATCAGAGAAAGGCAGACTTGATGTCGGTGGACGAACGCACGCCGACATCATCGAAATGTTCGTCCAGCCACTTGCTGGCGGTGGCGCGGCCCACATCGCGCAGTGTCTTCATGAAGCCCCAGTCCGGGTTCAGCTTGCTGGTGACGCCCAGGCTGGTCATGTACTCTTCGTTCATGATCGAATGGATCAGCATGCGGCGATGCTTGTCGTCGTTCAGCTGGCCATCATCGATCAGGTGGCTGACAAAGGCGATCGCCCGCATTTCCCGCATCAGGCTCGAATTGAAGCTGATCTCGTTGATGCGGTTCATGATGTCCTTGGCGTTCTTGGGAATCTCGTTGCGGTTGAGCGGGTTGATGTGAACGATCACCACATCGTTGGTGTCGCTGCCGTAGATCAGCGGGAAGATCGCCGGGTTGCCCATGTAGCCGCCGTCCCAATAAGCCTCTCCGTCGATCTCGACGGTGTGGAACATGAACGGCAGACAGCCCGACGCCAGTACCTGATCGGGTCCGATTTCATGGTTCTCGAACATCCTGACCTTGCCGGTGCGCACATTGGTGGCCGACAGGAACAGTTTGACCGGGCATCCTTCGCGCAGCACGTTGAAATCAATCGAGCTTTCCAGCACCTTGCGCAGCGGATTGATGTTCATCGGATTGAGTTCATAAGGCGACATGATGCGGGACATGATGTCCATCATCATGAACACCGGGCTGTAATCCAAATTGTGATTGTTCAGCGCCTTGTCGATCCACGACGGCTGCAGCGGCCCTTTCGCGCCTTCGTCGCTGATCTTCTTCCAGAATTTTTCCAGTTCCTCGCGGGCCCCGTCGGCGCCGCCGATGGTCAGGCCATAGCCCAGAACCGTGGCGTTCATGGCGCCGGCGCTGGTGGCGC
>NZ_JAUMBI010000041.1:0-1316 GCF_032115815.1 Sandarakinorhabdus sp. | reverse complement strand
GGTCGCGCTGACGGCATCGAATGCAACGCGGCCATCTTCGAGCAGGCGATCAAGCACACCCCAGGCGAACGCCCCGTGCGCCCCGCCGCCCTGCAATGCCAGGTTCACTTTCTTGCTGTTCGCGCCTGCAATATAGGCTGGCGCAGCACGCCCGTTCCCCGTAGCCATAAAGTCCCCCATCCCCCACATCACGACGTTGATTTCGCGGTGCAACAGAGAGATAACCCACAGGCGTGAAGGCGGCAAGGACGATTCGCCGCAGGGGGAACAATAGCGCGGCACATCCAGTCAAGTCGTCCAGTCAAAGCCTGCGCAAGTCACAGTCATTATTCCGTCACACAATCTTTTTCACCGCCATCCAGGCTCAATCAAGTTCACAACCGGGGGATTATCATGCTCAAGGGACTTAATGCGATCGTGACCGGCTCAACCAGCGGTATCGGTCTGGGGATTGCCAATGTGCTGGCATCAAAAGGTGCCAACCTTGTGATCAACGGTTTCGGCGATGCCGCAGCCATCGAAGCCGAACGTGCCAACCTGGAAGCCAAATATGGCGTCAAGGTCGTCTACAGCGGCGCTGACATTTCCAAGCCGTCCGATGTGAAGGCGATGGTTGAACTGTGCGTCAGCAGCTTTGGGTCGGTTGACATCCTCGTCAACAACGCCGGCATCCAGTACACCGAAAGCGTCGAGAATTTCCCGGCCGAGCGTTGGGATGCCATCATCGCGATCAACCTGTCGGGCATTTTCCATGCCATCCAGGCCGCTCTGCCGCACATGAAGGCCAAGGGTTTCGGCCGCATCATCAACATCGCCTCGGTCCACGGCCTCATCGGCAGCACCCACAAGGTCGCTTATGTCGCCGCCAAGCATGGCGTGGTTGGCATGAGCAAGGTGGTCGCGCTGGAAACTGCCGGCACTGGCGTCACCTGCAACACCATCTGCCCGGGCTGGGTGCACACCCCGCTGGTGCAGAAGCAGATCGAAGCCAAGGCCGCCGAACAGGGGATCAGCATTGAACAGGCCACCGAGGACCTGCTGATCGCCAAGCAGCCGTCCAAGCAGTTTGCGACGCCCGAACAGATGGGCGAACTCGCCGCCTTCCTGTCCAGCGAAGCCGCCGCCCAGATGACCGGGATCGCCATCCCCGTTGATGGCGGCTGGACCGCGCAGTAAAGCCAAGGCCAACTGGCCACACACAACACCGGCGCGGCAACCATCTGGTCGCCGCGCCGGTTTTGCGTTTGGGGTGACGGCTGAAGTCTGGCCTAGCATTACAGTTGCGTTTCTGGATGATCTCTGAATCAATGTCTTAC
>NZ_JAUMBI010000040.1:904-7246 GCF_032115815.1 Sandarakinorhabdus sp. | reverse complement strand
CCTAGTCTGCCGATGGGTTTCGCAGCGCCAAGGCGCCGGCGATGAGCGCTTCATACTCGTCTGCCGGCAGCAGGGTCGGTGGCCGCCAATCGGGGCCGATATCCGAACGCTGCCAGCCATAGGCATTGAGCTGCTCCGGCGTGATGGTGCGGACCAGTTCAATGAGCCCCCGGCACGTGATGGCGCTGTATAGCGGCAGATGCTGGCCCCAGGGTTTTTCATGGCCGATGAACATCGTCGAACCCGCAATCGCCGACGACAGGAACACCGCCAGCCCTTCCCGTTCCGCCGCATTGAGGCCCGGGTTGATCTCGGCGATCAGGTCTGTGAACGTCGCCCGCTCCAGAATATAGATGCTGTCGACGGCCTTGGCGACGAAGTCGTCGTGATTGGCCAGCGCCCACAGATGCGGGAAAAGCCGCGTTGTCCGGCGGCTCTGGATGTCTTCGAGCAGGAACCGGATGATGCGCTCCAGCTTTTGTTCGGGCGTTGCGCCGGGCGCATGCTGGATGGCCCGGAAATTCTCGGAGAACGGCACCATCACCGAGTTGATGACGTCCTGCAGCAGGACGGCCCGGCTTTTGTAATAATGGCTGATGGCGCCGATCTGCACCTTGCAGCGCCGCGCCACCTCGCGCAGCGTCAATGCCTGATAGCCACTTTCGAGGATGATCTCGAGCGCAACTTCGATGATCTGCGCCACCCGGTCGCGACCGGTCTGGTAACGCGCCGAGCCTTCGCGGTTGCCCAGGCGCCAGGCGCCGATCATCGGATTTGCGGGTTCGGGCGCTTTGCTCATGCTGCCGCGTTAGCACATAAATTGCGGCAATATACAATATTAGTCAGTTGACTAACATTGGGCGATGCACCTAGACTTGCGAAAGCCCAGGAGGAAGACATGGCTCGCGAACTCCGTCTCAATGCCTTTGCAATGAACTGTGTCGGCCATCAGTCCCAGGGGCTGTGGCGCCATCCCCGCGATCAGTCGACGAACTACAAGCACACCAGCCACTGGGTGGAACTGGCAAAGCTGCTCGAGCGTGGCCGCTTCGATGCCCTGTTCCTGGCGGATGTCGTTGGCGTCTATGACGTCTATGGCGGCAGTCCCGATGCGGCGTTGCGCGAGGCTGTGCAGGTGCCGACCAATGATCCACTGCTGATCATCCCGCCGATGGCCGAAGCGACGCGGCATCTGGCCTTCGCCGTCACGGTCAACCTGTCGCATGAGCCGCCGCTGCCGTTCGCACGACGGATGTCGACGCTCGACCATCTGACCGCGGGGCGAATCGGGTGGAACATCGTGACGGGCTACCTGGACAGTGGCGCCCGGGGTGCCGGGCGCGGGCAGCAGACTGCACACGACACCCGCTACGACATCGCCGAAGAGTTCATGGACATCCAGTACGGCTTCTGGGAAGGCAGCTGGGAGGATGACGCGCGCCACTGCGACCGCGAGGCGGGCGTATTCACTGATCCCGCCAAGGTGCATCGCGTCGTCCATGACGGCGAATATTTCCATGTCGATGGCGTCCATCTGTGCGAACCGTCGCCGCAGCGTACCCCGGTGCTGTATCAGGCCGGCTCGTCATCGAAAGGTACCGCCTTTGCCGCCCGCCATGCCGAATGCGTGTTCGTAGGCGGCCATTCGCAGGCCAAGATGGCCGCCGATGTGGCAAAGCTGCGCGCGTTGGCATTGGAATCTGGCCGCGACCGCTCGGAAATATTGGTGTTTGCGCTGGTCACCGTGATCACCGCTGCGACCGATGCGGAAGCCGAAGCCAGGTTCGAGGATTACAGGCAATATGCCAGCACCTTGGGCGGCCTGGTGGTGATGGGCGGGTGGAGCGGCATCGACTTTTCCAAGCCTGAACTGATCAACGCCACCGCTGCCACCAGCAACGCCATCCAGGGTGCCGCAGCCGCCTTTACCGCGGGCGGGCCCGATGCGAATCGCGATGTCGAAAGTATCGGCCGCGCCGTGGCGCTGGGCGGCGGTGGCCCGGTGCTGGTCGGCGGACCGCAGCGCATCGCCGATCAACTCGAAGCATGGGCCGAAGCGGCCGATCTCGACGGCTTCAATCTTGCCTATGCCGTCATGCCGGAAACCTTTGTCGATGTGGTCGATCATTTGGTGCCGGAACTGCAGCGGCGCGGACTGCTGAAAACTGACTATGCGCCGGGCACCTATCGTGAAAAGCTGTTCGGGCGTGGTCCACGGCTTGGCGACAGTCACCCAGCGGCGGCCAGTCGGCAAATGTGGAGCCCGTCGCCGGATTGAAACCGCCAGTACAAAAGGACCGAACCATGAACCCCGGCGACGCAGAATCACCGCGGGGATGGCGCGGGGGCCTTGCTGCCAAATGGCCGTCGATCGCCATCGTGCTGTTTGCCCAGGTCACGGCGATGGCGGTCTGGTTCGCCTCGGCAGCCGTGGCCTCGGCATTGGCCCGCAGTGCGCCGCTGTTGGGTTTCAAGGCCGCGATGCTGACCAGCGCCGTCCAGGCGGGTTTCGTGTGCGGCACGCTGGCCAGCGCGTTGCTGGGTGTGCCTGATCGCTTCGATCCGCGCCGCATCTTCATGATCGCCGCACTGGGTGCAGCCGCTGCATCGGCGGCTCTGGCGATGCTGCCGCCGACGGGGCCGGGCATCCTGGCCCTGCGCTTTCTCACCGGGCTGGCGCTGGCCGGCGTCTATCCCATCGGCATGCGCCTCGTCGCGACCTGGGCGGCCGGTGATCTCGGCTTGCTCGTCGGCCTACTCGTCGGCGCACTCACTCTGGGCTCGGCGAGCCCGCATCTGCTCGCCGCCTTCGGCCAGTTCGACTGGCGCACCATCTATCTCGTCGCTGCCGGGCTTGCGGCGTGCGGCGGCCTCGCCATCCTCGCTGCCGGTGTCGGCCCGAATGCGCCGCGTCAGATACGGCTCGATGCCGGCCGCGTGTCGCAGGCGTGGCGCAACCCCGCGCTGCGCCTCGCCAACCTCGGCTACCTCGGCCACATGTGGGAACTCTATGCGATGTGGACCTGGCTGGCGGTGTTCCTTGCGGCGAGCTTGCGCATGTCGGGCGTTGCCGATGCCCATGGCCTCGCCGAACTGACCAGCTTTGCCGCGATCGCCGCCGGCGCGCTCGGTGCCTGGCTTGGCGGCGTGTGTGCCGATCGCTGGGGGCGCACGACCGTGACCATCGCATCAATGGCGGCAAGCGCAACCTGTGCGGCAACGATGGGCTGGCTGCTTGGCGCCCCGCCCGCCCTTATCATTGCGGTGGCCATCATCTGGGGCATCACCATCATCGCCGATTCCGCGCAATTTTCGGCCAGCATTGCCGAACTCAGCGACCCGGAATCGGTGGGCACCATGCTCACCCTGCAAACCTGCGCCGGGTTCCTGCTGACGCTGGTCAGCATCCAGCTTGTCGCGCCCGTATCGGCGGCGCTGGGGTGGCCCGGCGCCTTCACCATGCTGGCCATCGGGCCGGCGCTGGGCTGTATCGCGATGGTCCGGCTGCGCGCCCGCCCAGAGGCCGCGCGCCTCGCCGGTGGCCGGCGTTAGGCGCCCGCGGCGGCCAGCGCCTGATCGAGATCGGCGATGATGTCGTCGATATGCTCCAGCCCGATCGAAAGGCGCACATAGCCCGGAGAGACGCCGGTTGCCGCCTGCGCCTCGGCATCGAGCTGCGAATGGGTGGTGGAGGCCGGGTGGATGGCGAGGCTGCGGGCGTCGCCGATGTTGGCAACGTGATAAAGCAGTTTCAGGCTGTCGATGAACGTGCGGCCAGCGTCGATGCCACCGGCCAGCTCGAAGCCGACAAGGCCGCCGAAGCCGCCGGCAAGATACTTGTCGGCACGGGCGCGGACTTCGCCGCTCTGCTGGCTCGGATGGATGACGCGGGTCACGTTGGCGCGCTGCGCCAGCCAGGCGGCGACGTTGGTGGCATTCTGGCAATGGCGCGGCATGCGCAGCGGCAGGGTTTCGACACCCTGCAGGATCTGGAAGGCGTTGAACGGCGACAGCGCCGCGCCAAGGTCGCGCAGCAGCACGGTTCGTGCCCGCATGATATAGGCCACAGGCCCCAACGGCTTCACCGCCTCGGTCCAGATCGCGCCGTGATAGGACGGGTCGGGGCTGTTGAGCGCCGGCTGCCGATCGCCGGCCGCGACCCAGTCGAAATTGCCGCCATCAACGATCAGCCCGCCGATGGATGTGCCGTGCCCGCCGAGATATTTGGTCGCCGAATAGACCAGTGCCGCAGCGCCATGCGCCAGCGGACGGCACAACAGCGGCGCGGCGGTGTTGTCCATGATCAGCGGCACGCCAAGCGCGCGCCCGATTGCGGCCACTTCGGCGATCGGGAACACCTCCAGCTTGGGATTGGGCAGCGTCTCGGCATAATAGGCGCGGGTCCGGGCGTCAGTGGCGCGGCCGAAGTTGGCGGGATCGGCCGGGTCGACAAATCGCACCTCGATGCCCTGATCGCGCAGGGTGTTGGCGAACAGGTTCCAGGTGCCGCCATACAGGGCTGTCGAGCTCACCACGTTGTCGCCGGCCTTGGCGAGGGTTTGCAGCGCAAGGGCCGAAGCCGCCTGCCCGGAGGCAACGCCAAGCGCCGCCGCGCCGCCCTCAAGGGCCGCGACGCGCTGTTCCAGCACGTCGGTCGTCGGGTTCATGATCCGCGTGTAGATGTTGCCCAACTCCTGCAGCGCGAACAGCGCCGAGGCGTGCGCGCTATCGCGGAACTGGTAGGAGGTGGTTTGGTGGATGGGCACCGCGACCGAGCCGGTCGACGGATCGGCGCGCCACCCGGCGTGCAGGGCCAGGGTCTCGGGGTGCAGCGGGCGATCGGTCATGGCGTGGCCTTTCGATAGATGATCGCAGAACCCGGGTCCGGCGGGCTCGTGCGCCTAGGCGATGTGGTTGGCGGACTATCTACGCGCAGCACGGCCGGTCAATCGCGCAATCGGCCCGGCATCCGGCAGCGGCTGCCGGTTGATCATCGCACGCCCATCTGCTGCCCGATCTCCAGCGGATCAAAGTGTGCGCGCTTCTCGATGAGCAGGCCGTCCTTGAGCGTCAGCAGCATCAGCAGCGAAAAGCGCAGGTGCCGCTGCGTGGGCTGATAGGTGCCTTCGAACACAAGATATGCCGCCACCTTGTCGCCCTCGGCAACCAGCTGGTGGATCGGCATCTTCCAGTCGACACACTGGTCGAAGAAGGCCCGTTCCGAGGCGATGAAGCCATCGACGCCGGGCTTGGGCGTATCGACCTGGCTGTAGAAGACGAAATCCTGGTGGCAATATTGGCCAAGGGCTTCAAAATCGCCGCGCTCGAGCGCCGCATAAAAGGCGCTCACAACTTCCTTGTTGGCTTCTGTCGACATGCGGCATCCTTGGGTTGAAGGTTTAATCCGTGCCCACCCGATCGGGCGCAAGAAAGCATACAGCCGACCAACCTTAGTCGCTTGACCAATTTTGTGCAAGCGGTTTAGAGTGGCGAAGTTAAGGGCGGGCGGCCGGCAACCGCTGCAACAGGGGCGGGCTCGCAGGCCTGAATATTGCCCAACACCCGCGGTCGATCTCGTCGCGGCCGATGAGCGAAGAACTGGAGGCTAACGGCCATGCGCGGTATCCACGATCTCGGCGGAATGTACGGGTTCGGACCCGTTGTTCGCGAACCCGACGAACCGGTGTTTCACGAACCCTGGCAGGAGACGGCCTTTGCCGTGCTGATGGCGGCAGGAACGCTGCTTCCCGACTTCACCGCCGATGCTTATCGTCATTCGGTCGAGCGCATGTCGCCGGCGCACTATCTGCCCGTCCATTATTACGAGCGCATGCTGACCGGCATCACCACTATGCTCGTCGAGGGCGGCGTGCTCGATCTGGCCGATCTCGAGGCGCGCGCCGGCGGGACGTTTCCGTTGGCATTGCCGGTCGCGGCTGAGCCGCTGGCGGACCTGGCGCCGCAGCCCGAGGGGCGGTTCAGCGTCGGTCAGCAGGTACGGGTGCGCCAGTATCATAGCCAGGGGCACACCCGCGC
The DNA here is from genome assembly GCF_032115815.1 of Sandarakinorhabdus sp. Classification (GTDB taxonomy): domain Bacteria; phylum Pseudomonadota; class Alphaproteobacteria; order Sphingomonadales; family Sphingomonadaceae; genus Sandarakinorhabdus. Next base: position 1,210 of record NZ_JAUMBI010000040.1, on the reverse strand, counting down.
CCCGAGCTTCTGTCGCGGCAAGACGGGCACGGTGCTGCACGTCGCGCCAAAATTCGCCTTTCCCGACACGGCCGCGCATGGCGGCGCGCGCCGCGACGAACACACCTATCATGTCGAGTTCACCGCCCGCGAACTGTGGGATGCCGACGGCAACGACACGGTCGTCGTCGACCTGTGGGACAGCTATCTGGAAGGATGCCAGCCATGACCAGGCCAGACGTCGCACCGATCGCCGCGCGGGCGGCGGCTGTCAGATCGGCCCTCATCGACAAGGGCCTGCTCACCGCTGACACAATCGATCACATC
>NZ_JAUMBI010000040.1:0-894 GCF_032115815.1 Sandarakinorhabdus sp. | reverse complement strand
CATGACGTGCAGATCACGCGCGAAAGCCCGAACTACCGGGTCGGCTGACCGGCGATCTGCGCCACCAGCGCCAAAAGGCGATCGGCCCGGGGGGCGAGGGTTTTCAGGCCCTCGGCCTCGGGGCTTTCCGCCGCGGCGGTCAGATCCGCCCTGATCGACAAGGGCCTGCTCACCACCGATGTCATCGATCACATCGTGCATCTTGCCGCCGAGGAATGGCGGCACGAGAACGGCGCGCGCGTTGTGGCACGGGCCTGGACCGACCCCGCCTTCAAGGCGCGCCTGCTGGGCAATGCGACGGCCGCCTGTGCCGAGCTTGGTTATGCGGGTCCGCAGGGCGAGTATATCGTCGCGCTCGAAAACACCGCCGAACGGCATAATGTCATCGTCTGCACCCAATGTTCCTGCACCGCCTGGCCGATCATCGGCTTGCCGACGGATTGGTACAAAAGCCCCGAATATCGGGCGCGCGTCGTGCGCGAACCGCGTCCAGTGCTGCGCGAACTCGGGCTCGAGGTGCCGGACGATGTTGCGGTCCGCGTCTGGGAAACCAGCGCCGAGACCCGATACATGGTCATCCCCCTGCGCCCACCAGGGACCGATGGCTGGAGCGAAGAGCAGTTGGCGAGGTTGGTGACTCGCGAAGCCCTTATCGGCACGGCGATGGCGCTTCCGGCGCTTTAGCTGGCGTAAGAGCATGTCCGTAAGCGGATTGGCAGTGGCATCCCTACTGGTGCTGGCGCGAAGGCAGCTTTCGGGAAGCTCATCGGGCTGCCCGAATGTCGCAGAAGATGAAGGGTTTCGGGCGCCACTTGGCGTACGAAAGCCTCCCATGCAGGAACCCGCGGCCCGAGCGAGCGATCTATGGGGATTTCGATTTTCCGCCCGGTTGGG
>NZ_JAUMBI010000039.1:8773-20300 GCF_032115815.1 Sandarakinorhabdus sp. | reverse complement strand
CGCTGGGCTCGTCGGACAAGTTCCACGAGTTCATCGATCCGCTCGCCGACAAGCTCGGCGCCGCCGTTGGCGCCAGCCGCGCCGCCGTCGATGCCGGCTATGCGCCGAACGATTATCAGGTCGGCCAAACCGGCAAGATCGTCGCGCCCGAACTCTATGTCGCCGTCGGCATCTCCGGCGCGATCCAGCACCTGGCCGGCATGAAGGATTCAAAGATCATCGTCGCCATCAACAAGGACGAAGAAGCCCCGATCTTCCAGGTGGCCGACGTCGGCCTGGTCGGCGACCTCTTCACGCTTGTGCCGGAACTGACCGGCAAGCTGTAATCAGCGATCGCTGCGAAACAGGAGGGCCGTCGCTCGGTGGAGCGGCGGCCCTTTTCGTTTGGGGGAAAGGAAGAGGGGCCTCCGGCGGGCAGGGTCGCAGACCCTGCACCCGTTTGTTGGGGTCTAGCCCATTCTCCATGATCATGCGCCATTGACGTATATGACTGCGGCGCATATATGGCAGTCATGGCTCGCTTGCAGACCGTTGTGGAATTGCCGGAATTCCTGCGGCGGGCGAAGGCGATCATGGCCGAAGAGGAACGCGCCGCATTGGTGGACTTCGTCGCGGCCAACCCGGAAGCCGGGCTTTCGCTCGGTGGGGGCCTGCGCAAGATGCGCTTTGCGCGACCGGGCGGCGGCAAGAGCGGCGGCTATCGCACCGTCTATGTGTTTGGCGGCGCGCACATGCCGATCTTCCTCGTCACCGTGTTCGCCAAGAACGAGAAGGACAATCTGGGCAAAGCCGAACAAGCCGAACTGGTCGCGCTAAGCAAAGCCCTGATCGATCATTATGGAGCTCGCCAATGACCGCCTATGACAGCATCCGCCAGGGCCTTGCCGAAGCCCTCGACTTTGCCGCCGGCAAAACGGCCGGCGCGCAGGTGCAACAGGTGAACGTCACCCAGGTCGACGTCGCCGCCATCCGGGCCAGCACCGGCCTCTCGCAGAGCCAGTTCGCGCGCAGCATCGGCGTCGCCAAAGGCACCCTCCTCAACTGGGAACAAGGCCGCCGCCGCCCCACCGGCCCGGCGCAAGTGCTGCTGGCGATGATCGCCCGGCGGCCGTCGTTGGTGGGTGAGTTGCTGCGGTAGGAAAGGCAGAGTGGCCTCCGGCGGGCAGGGACGCAGTCCCTGCACCCATTCGATCAATGTCTCCCTACGACCACGTTGCGTTCGTTTTCCTTGGATGGTTTAATGGCCGGATGAGTGGGAACCCAGCCTATAACGCACTTCACCACGATGTTTGTGTGCGTCATGGTTGGTGTGGCGGTGTTGTTGACGGCAGGCCATCCCATGTCGATGACTTTATTCCAGAAGTTGGCCCAGTAACTGCAGAACAGTTCGTCGACTGGCTCTTTCAAGCGGAGGGTCTCGATCCATCGTCTGACTCCGAGAAGTGGCGGAAGCACAAAGACGCACTGCGCGACGCTTTCATTCAGCACCTTGGGGCCGATATGGTGGATGCTTCTATGCTCAAGTGGGCTGTCAGCTAATCAGCCCAATTCCACCATCTAGCACCACCCCAAACCAAACGGGTGCAGGGCCCACGACCCTGCCCGCCGGAGGCCTCCCTTCTACCTAACCCCTCACGCCGCTATCGCGCGTTCGATCCAGGCGCGGGTGTCGGGGATGGCGGCTTCGACCTGGGGGAGATCGTTGACGCAGAGGAACTTGAACTGCGGTTGGCACGCGCGGGCGAGGTAGGCGCGGACTTGCGGCAGCGGGTAATCCAGCACGGCGCCGGTGCGCAGGTGGAGATGATCTTCCTCCGTGTGCAGCACCGCCACGCCGGCGGCGATGCACGCGTGGTTGTGCAGGCCTTGTGGCAGGAATTGCGAGACGCAGCGGAAGCGGTGGCCGAGATTGGCGACGAACGCGGCGCGGTGCTGATCATAGAGGCGCGCCAGCACGGAGCGGCGCAGCGGGTGGACAACGTGTGCGGCGCGGAAAAGCCGGTCTGCCCCGAAACCGGCGAGGGCTGCCGCGTTGATCTGGGTCAGCGCGTTGAGCAGCGCCGGGTCGTCACGACTGGCCGGATCGGCGGCTATGGCGCTCTGGTCTACCCACGCGCCGCGCAGCACCGGTGCCGCGCCCTGGAACACATCGCCGGGCGCCAGCGGCCCGGTGAGGAACACATCATCGTTGAAATAGACGAAGCGCTCGGCCAGGCCGGGGATGCGCCACAACAACGTCTCGATGGCCAGCGAGTTGAAGGTGGGCAGCGCGGCTTCATGGCCTGCAAACAGGGTGAGGTGATCGACAATCCGCACCCGCGCCACCAGATCGGCCGGCAGGTGTGACAGATCGGGCGCCTGCGCATCGGTGATGATCCAGATCCACCCGATCCACGGCGCATGATTGGCAATCGAACGCAGGCAATAGCCCAGCTCGTCGTTGCAGGCCCAGCGATGCGGGTTGACGGCGTTGGCATTGCGCCCGGCATGCGGCTGGTGGGTCAGGCGTTTGGCGATGTGCGCCGGATCGTCACCATCAACCCAGGTGATGACGGCGTCGATGCGCGCGTCGTCGCTGAAAATCTGCATTCGTCCCGTCCAGGCGAGCGTTTGGTCCGCCACGATAGAACAGGACGAGGGAGGACATGGGGCGGTGCTGCTGCCATGTCAACACACGGGGCAAAAGGTTCCATGCCCGCGAAAATAAATCGCGCACCACCGTTGGCCCCGCATTCGGGCCAACGTTGCCTGCTTCTGGGCCTATTTCTGGAAGGCGGCGGCGATCTCCAATTTCACCTCGTCGCCCACGAACGGCACGCCGAAGCCGAGCCCGAATTCGCTGCGCCGGATTGTGCCAGTGGCGCGGAAGCCGATGTTTTCCTTGCCGCCCATGTTGGGTGGGGTGCGGCCGGCGCCATAAAAGCTGACATCCAGCGTCACTGGCTTGGTCACGCCGTTGAAAGTGAAATCGCCCGTCAGCTTTGCGGTCTGGCCGGTGGTCACCAGCTTGGTGGAGACGAAGCGGGCATCGGCCGGGGTGGGACCGAAAAAGTCGGGTTTGCCGCCCTCCTTGCCCGCCCGCAGCAGGTGCTGGGTGAGGCCGGTGCTGGCGGTGGTCACCTTGACGACGGGAATGGTCACGTCCAGCTTGGTTGCTTGGGGCTGCTTCGGATCGAAGGTCAGGCTGCCGGTGACGCTGCCGAACATGCCAGTGTAGGGCGTGAAGCCGAGGTGATCGAGCGTCCACACCACCAGCGTGTGATCGGGATCAGCGGTGTAGGTGCCGCCGCTGATGGCGGCCACGTTGCGGCTGCCCGGCGCTTGCGCGGTCGCTGTCTGGGCGATGGTTGCAACGGCCAGTGCCATCACGATCGGGAACATCCGCATCTTCACTCTCCAACTGTCTGGTGCCGCCATACAGGCCGGCTCGGGCGCCCGCCAGTGCCACTCCTGTCTCATCTGTCCTACACCGGAAAAGCCTGTCATCATGGGGCTGCCCGGCGCTCCGGCGTGGGGCGATGGCGGCGCAGAAGAAATCCCTGAATCGATACGATTCGTCAAAACTGGCAAAGCTGGGCGGGCAGGGTTGCAGCGGGGGGCGGCATGGGATCGGGCAAATCTGTCAGGGTGATGGGCTTGTTGTGGGCCTTGGCACTGCCCACCGTGGCGCAAGCCCAGGCGGCGGAAAAGGTCACCATCCACCGCGATGCCATGGGCGTGCCGCATGTGTTTGCCGATACGTCGGTGGCGGTGATGTTCGGCGCCGGCTATGCGCTGGCGCAGGATCGGCTGGCGGCGATGGAGTTGCAGTGGCGCGGCGCGGCGGGGCGGCGGGCGGAGATATTGGGCGCGTCGGCGCTGGCGGGTGACAAGACGGCGCGTGATCGGCGGCTGCCCGATGCCGAGTTGATGCGGATGTATCACGCCATTCCAGCTGAGCATCAGGCGATGATGCAGGCCTATGTTGATGGCATCAACCGCGCCGTGGCCGAGGTGGCTGCCGATCCGGAGCGCAAGACGCCGCTGGAATTCATCCGCTGGGGGATCCGGCCGACGCCGTGGACGTTGCTGGATTATCTCCGCTATGTTGCCTCGGTGCCGGGTGGCCGCGATGCCCACGAGATCGCGAACCTGGCGTTTCTGAATGCGATGATCAAACGCCATGGCGAGGCGGCGGGTCGGCGCATTTTCAATGATGTCGTGCCGGTTTCCGATCCGGATTCGCCCACTGTCATCGCTGCGGGCGAGGATTTGGCGCCGGCGCGGCCCGTGCCAGTGGATCGCCCGGTATCGTTGCGGGCGGGCGGGGTCGATCTCAGCGCGTCGCCGGCACCGCCTGCGCCCGCTGAGCCGCCGAAAGGCGCCAGCCGCTGCCTGGTGGTCGGCCCGCAGAAATCGGCCAGTGGCCGGGTACTGATGCTGGAGGCGACCGCCGATGGCCCGGAAATCCATCTGCGCGGTGGCGGTTTCGATCAGGCCGGTTTCAGTTTCAACGCCTATGGCCCGCCGTTCATGGGCCGCGGCGTGCAGCATGGCTGGCTGCTCACATCGGGTGTCGCGCAGGCCAATTCGGTGTTTGCGGAAAAGCTCAATCCGAAGAACAGATATCAATATTGGTTCAAGGGCGGCTGGCGCGACATGGAGCGACGCACGGAGACCATCCAGGTGAAAGGCGCGGTGCCCGTGACGCACGAGGTGGCGCGCACTGTGCATGGCCCGGTGATCCAATGGGACAGCGCCAACAACGTGGCCTTTTCCCACAGTTTTGCCATGCGCGGCCGGGAGATCGACAACTGGGTCGGCATTGTCGAGATGGGCCGTGCCCGCAGTATCGACGAGTTCGAGGCCAAGGGCGTCAACCGCATGGGTTGGAATCTGGGCATCTGTTACGGCGGCGCCGATGGCCAGATCGCCTTCTGGGAAGCCGGCACTCTGCCCAAATTGCCCGCCGGCGTTGATCCGCGCCTGCCGATACCGGGCACCGGCGACCATGAATGGATGGGTTTCCTGACACCCGCAGAGCAGCCGCATGTGCGCAATCCGAAACAGGGCTATCTCCACGCCTGGAACAGTAAGGCGACCAGCTGGAGCCCGGAAGGCACCGAGGCCCGCAACGGGGCGACGTTCCGCACTTGGGCGGGCAACAGCCTTGCGGCATCCGGACGGGCGATCACCTTGCTCGACATGCGGGCGTATAATGCGGCGATCTTCAGCGCCCTGGGGGCCAGCGACCGCACGCAGGCGCAGCCGGCCTTTTTTGCGCCCACTATTCGGGCAGCAATGGCAGGCAGCAACGATCCGGAGGTGCGCGAGGCGGGCGCGCTGATGCTGTCGTTCAACGGCCTTTACGAGGATCGCGATGCCGATCAGCGCTATGACAATGCCGGGCTGACGCTGTTTCGCCAGTGGCTGACGGTGGCGCCGGCGATGATCTTTGGGGACAGCATCGGCGACTGGTGGAGCCGTGTCGATGAAGACCGCTATCTGCGCTATCAGACCAGCCTTTTGCTGCGCGCCTTGCAGGGCGACAAGGCCGGCGCGCCACTGGCGTTCGACTGGTTCCACGGGCGTGATCGCACACTGCTGCTGGCGGACACGATCAAGGCGACTGTGGAGCAGTTGCGGGGCCAGTTTCCCGGCAAGGCGATGGCTGACTGGAAGCGGCCGATCTTCTGGAAATATTATGATCCGGCAGCTCAGCGCCCCGATCGGCCTGTCCTGCCGGACGATCCTGATCCGCCACGATTGTCTGCCGTGCTGAAACTGGGGCCGGTGATGGCGCCGCACAATGGCGGCGAGGGCTGGGTGGGCTTGATGGAAATCGATCAGGAACATCCGGCGATCTATTCGGTCGTCGATGCCGGCGGACAGAGCCTGTTCATCGACCCGCAGGGCAGGGGCAACCCGCATCTGACCGATCAGACCATGATGCACGAAAGCAACGAGCTGAAGAAAATCATGATGAAACCGGACGATGTGCGGGCAACCGCCGTGTCGACCCAGATCATCGACTATGTGTCGTCCAGGCCCTGAGCCTCAGACTTCCTGCAGCAGTGCTTCCGTCTCGCCGATGCTGGCCGGCGTGCCGACATGGAACCACAGGCCGGGGTGGCTGACGCCGAACATGCGGCCGGATTCCAGCGCCTTGTTCCAGGCGCGCCACATGGTGAAGGGCTCCACCGGTTCGCCATCGAACAGGCGGCGGCTGATGATCTGCAGGCCGGAATAGACAAAGGGCGCCATGCGCATGCCGGCGCGGGGGGCGAGGTGGCCAAGGCCATCCATGTGAAAATCGCCGCGGCCTTCATAGCCGTGGGCGCGGGCCAGGGGCACGAGCAGGAGGAGGGCGTCCATCTGGGCGGCGTCCCAGCGTTGGGCGAGCAGGCGCAGCGTGTCGACCGGGCCGTCGATCCACATATTGTCGGCGTTGATCGTGTAGAAGGCCTCGCCCTGCAGCAGCGGCAGCGCCTTGGTGATGCCGCCGCCCGTTTCGAGCAACTGGCTGCGTTCATCGGAAAGGTCGATGCGGGTGGGCGTTTTGCGCGCCTTCACCGCCGCTTCGATCTGGTCGGCGAAATAATGGGCGTTGACCACCGCGTGTTCGATGCCGGCAGCAGAGACGCCATCCAGCGCGCGATCGAGCAGGCTGCGGCCCGCAACCTCGATAAGCGGTTTGGGGCGGGTGGCGGTGAGCGGGCGCATGCGCTTGCCCAGTCCGGCGGCCATCACCATGGCGCTGTGGGGCAGCACGCAATCGATGTGCGGCTTGAGACTGAGCTGCGGGCGGGCGTTGTTCATGCCGGCACCTCGACACCCACGCGAGCGCTGGCCGGCACATTGGCATCAAACCACGCCTTAACCGGGGCCAGGGCCGGATTGTCCAGATTGGCGTTCACCAGTTCCCATAGGCGCGGGTGGAAGCGCGGATAGGCTGGCTTGCCATCACGGACATAGAGGCGGGTGAAGACGCCCAATATCTTGATGTTCCGCTGGGCGGCAAGGATGGCATAGGCGGTGCGGAAGGCGGCTTCGTCGATACCGGGCCGGGCGGCGAGGTAGCGGGTGATCATGGCGGCTTCCAGTTCGGGCGACACCACGCGTCGGATATCCTGCAGCAGGCTGGCCAGATCATAAGCCGGGTGGCCGGCCAGCGCGTCCTGATAGTCGAGCAGGCCGAGCCGCTTCAGACCGGGGCGATCGAGGAGCATCAGATTATCGGCATGGTAATCGCGCAGCACCAGCACGGGCGGATGGGTGAAGAGGGCGGGCCACATCGGCGCCCACGCCTTGTCGTAGCTGGGTGCTTCGGCCAGGCCGACGGCAGGCAGGTACCAATCCGGGAACAGTCGGGCTTCGCGCAGATATTCGGCTTCGCTGTAGGGCGGTACGTCTGCCGGCGGGTGCTGGTGCAGTTCGGCGAGGATATCGACGGCCGCGGCGTAAATCTCATGCTCGGCGCTGGCATCTTCGGCCAGCACCGGGTTCACGCGGCCATCGCCATAATCTTCCAGCAGCACCAGCCCCTGATCGAGATCGGTGGCTAACGCTTGCGGCGCCGAAAAGCCCAGATCATGCAAATGCTTGCCGATCGCCAAAAACGGCCGGCTGTCTTCCTTGTCGGGCGGTGCGTCCATCAGCACGGCGGTGCGGCCGGCCAATTCCACCCGGAAATAGCGGCGGAAACTGGCATCGCCGGCCAGCGGGCGCACGGCGGCGCCCCCCCAGCCTTGGGCATTCAGGAACGCCCCGGTGCCGGGCGGCGGAATCATCTGGGAGAGGGAGGTGGCCACCGGCCTTCCCAAGCCGGGGGCGTGTCCCAAGTCAAGCGGCGTGGTGCGTCGCCGCTGCCGGAAAATGTGAGGCGGAGGGAGTCGGGTGGCAATCGGTGTCCCAATCGTTCCGGCCACTCGATCAGCAGGGCGGCATCGGTTTCGAACAGGCCCAGTGCATCGGCCTCTGATGGATCGTCCAGCCGGTAGAGATCGACATGCCAGACCGGCACCGGCAGATCGTCATAGGGCTGCACCAGCGTGAAGGTGGGCGATGGCACTTCGCCGGCCCAGCCCAGCGCCTTGAGCAGCCCGCGGGCAAAGGTGGATTTGCCGGCGCCCAGATCGCCATGCAGCGCCACCACGTCGCCGGGACGCAGCACGGCAGCGAGGCGCGCGGCCAGTGCCGCCGTCTCCGCCGGGGTGGCGAGGAGAAGTTCAGAAATCGATGGTGACATAGGCCTGAGCCAATCGGCCGGGGATGGGGCCATAGGCGCCTGCGCCGCGCAGATCATAACCCTCCACGTCGAACAGGTTGGTCACCTGCACGCGCAGCAGGGCGTTGTTGCCGGCCAGCTTGAAGCGATAGCGGCCACCCAGATCCACGATCGTCCGCGCCGGGATGGCGACGCTGTTGCTCACTGTCGCGGTCTCGCTGCTCCGATAGGCGATGCGGGTATCGAAGGAGAAGCCCGGCGCGAACGGCGGCCGCCAATCGGCGCTGAATTCGACGCGTTGGCTGATGGCGCCCACCGGGCGTTCGCCAATGCGCCCCGGTGCGGCGCCGGGGGCGGAAACACGTGGCCACAGCCAGACGCCACCGGCGACGACGCTGAGCGTGTGGGTCAGCGGCCCTGCGATGGAGGCTTCGACGCCGCGATTGGAGACGTCGCCCAGCACATCGAAGCGGCCATTGGCATCGAGGTTGAAATAGGGCTTGGTGATGTCGAACACGCCGGCCACCAGCTTGATCTGATCAGTGATCGCCAGCCGCAGCCCGGCGTCGATCTGGCGGGTGCGGATCGCGGGCAGTGCCTCGTTGCGGTTGATGGCATTGCCGGGGGCGACGCCGCTTTCCTCAAGGCCATTCACCGTGCCAGCATAGACGACCAGCGCCGGCGTGATGTTGGCGGCAAAAGTGATGTTGTAGAGCAGCAGGCGATCATCGGTAGCCTGCACGCCGCCGCCGGGGAGGTCGATGCGCTTCTTGTAATCGGTCCACTGCAGGCCGGCAGCGAGTTCACCAACGCCCAGCCAGCGGCCTTCATAGCCGATGCCGCCGGTGATCTGCTTTACATCATCGAACTGCTGCGAGGTGAAGCGGAAGGCGGGTTCCGGCACGCGGCTGGGCGTATCGATCTGCACTGGCCCCAGTTCCAGCGTGTCCGACCCGCCGAAACGGCGATCACCGCTGCGGCCCCGCATCGCAAGGTGGATCTGGTGTCGGCGCGGGCCTTCGTCGATCTGGCGGGTGAGGCGGACCTCGCCGCTGACAGCGGCAAAGTTCAGGCGGGGATCGACGATAACGCGCTGGCTGCCGGTGCGATCGGGCTGGAGATTGCGCACCAGGTTGGTCATCTGCCTGTCCCGCACCCGCGAGGATCGGAAGATACCGGCGCGCAACTGCCATTGCGGCGCGATCTGCCAATCGGTGAGCAGGCCGATATTGGCATCAAGGCCGCTGCCGTTCACCCAATCCGGCCCGAAGCGCTGGCGGCGCGGCAGCAGCGGCGGCAGGAATTCAGTCGCAGTCTGGAAGGTGAGGCGGTGATCGTCCAGCGTCTGGTGCAGCAGGCTGGCGAACGGGATCAATGTGAGGCCCGGCGCCGGATTCCAGCGCGCGATCAGCGTACCGCCGAAACTGTTCTCACGCGTGCTGTCCTGCCCGCTTTCAATCCTTGCGGATGCGCCGAGACCCAGGCTGAACTGGCCGCTGACCGGGAGCACGGCATCCACCTCGGCATTTACCGTGCCCCATTCGTCGGCCGCAAGCAGCGCGCTGCCCGCCGCTTCGTCGCCGGGGCGGCGGAAGCCGAAATCCACCAGACCGGTGGGAGCGGGGAAGGGGCTCCCCAACGCTGACAGGCCAACGCGGATGGTGGTGGTGCGGCTGATCCGGGTGCTGGGCGGAACCACCGGATCGAAATAGAGGCCATCGATGCGCACATTGCCGGCCGCAATCGGCGAGAAGCCGCGCACGTTCATCTGGTTGTAGATACCGATCACCTCGCGGCCGACCGTGCTGCCAAAGGCGTCACCGGATTGGCGCACGGCGTTTTCGTCGGACCGGCTGCCGGTGGCCGCCACAGGCGCTGCCGGCGGCGACAGATCGGGCTCGTCGGCGGGCAGCATTGGGGGGGGCGGCGGCGTGCTGTCGTTGGGCTGCGGCTGGGCGCTGGCGGCGGCCGGCGGCGCCAGCAGCAGCGCTGCGGCAAGAAGAAGCGCCAGATCAGGCAAGCGAGCGGTCATCCGCCCTGCGTTTGCCGCTTTGCCCACCAATCGCAAGGGCCGGCCGCCAAAAAAGCGCTCCGGCCTCTAGAAATCGACGGTGAGATAGGCCTGGGTCACCCGGCCGGGCAGCACCGTATAGGCATTGGCGCCGCGCAGTTCATAGCCCTGTTGGCTGAACAGGTTGGTGGCCTGCACGCGCAGCACCGCCTCGTTGCCGGCCAGCTTGAAGCGGTAGCGCCCGCCTAGATCAACGAGTGTGCGGGTGGGCACCGAAACCAGGTTGTTGACCGTTGCGATTTCCGGCGAGCGGTAGGACAACCGCATGTCGAGGCTGAGGCCGGGCGCAAATCCGGGGCGCCAATCGGCGGACAATTCGACGCGTTCGGCAATGGCACCCACTGGCAACCGGCCAACCAGCCCGCGCGTGACGGCATCCCCGGTCACCTGCGGGCGCAGCAGGCTGGCACCGGCTACGACCGACAGTTCCGGCGTGATCGGCCCGGCGATGCTGGCTTCCACCCCGCGGTTGATCACATCGCCCAGCACATCGAAGCGGCCATTGGCATCAAGATTGAAATAGGGCTTTGACACTTCGAACAGGCCGGCAACCAGCCGCATGCCGCCGCCCAGATCGACGCGCACGCCGGCATCGATCTGGCTGGTCTGGATCGCCGGCAGCGCTTCGTTGCGGTTGGCAGCGAAACTGGGGGCAACGCCGGATTCCTCCAGCCCGGTAACAGCGCCGCCATAGAGGCTGATGCTGTCGCTGATCTGTATGGCAGCCGTGACATTATACAGCCAGGGACTGGCATCGATGCCATTGATGGCGCCGGGGAAGCCGATGCGCTTGCTGTAATCGCTCTTCTGCACCCCCACCGACAATTCGCCGACGCCGGCCCAGCGGCCTTCATAGGCAATGCCGCCCGTCCATTGCCGCACATTGTCTTCCTGCTGCGGGCCGAAATTCAGTACCGGCGGCGGCACGTCGGGGGCCGTTGTCAGGATGTTGATCACACCCAGATCTACCACGCCTGATCCATCGAAACGGCGATAGGTCTGGCGGCCGCGCAGGGTCACATGCACCTGGTGCAGGCGTGGGCCGTCCGCGATGCGGCGGGTCAGCCGCACTTCCCCGCTGGTGGCACCGTTGTAGAGCGTGGGATCGCCGGTGATGCGCTGGGTGCCGGTGCCATCGGCCGAGGTGATGCGCACGACGTTGGCAAATTGCCCGTCGATCACCCGCTGCGACCGGAACAGGCCGGCGCGCAGCAGCCAGCCGTCGCTGATCGTCCAGTCGGTAATGAGCC
>NZ_JAUMBI010000039.1:0-8763 GCF_032115815.1 Sandarakinorhabdus sp. | reverse complement strand
TCACCGCCACGCGACCACCAGGGCCCGAAGAACTGGCGGCGCGGCAGGCGCGGCGGCAGGAAATTGCCCTGCGGCACCGAAATCGGGCCGTGATCATCGATCAGCGTGTGACGAACGTTGATGAAGGGCAGCAAGCTGAAACTGGTCGAGGGCTTCCATTCGGCGATGAAGGCACCTTCATAGCTGTGATCGCGGGTCTCGTTGAAGCCATTCTCCAGCTGCAGCCCGGCGCCGAAGCCGACGCTGAGCGTGGAGCTGACCGGCAGCGTGGCATCGAATTCCGCAGTGGGCGTGTGCCACGTGTTGTAGCCGATCAGCACGCTGGCGGCCGCCTCCTGGTCCGGCCGGCGCAGGCCCAGATCGACGACGCCGGTCGGGGCGGGAAACGGGCTGCCCAGTGCCGACGGGCCGACCTTGATGGTGGTGGCGCGCACCAGCCGGCTGGACGGGGTGACGATCGGATCAAAATAGAGGCCATCGATGCGGACATTGCCGGCCACCACCGGCGAGAAACCGCGCACGCGTTCGCGGCTGTAGAGGCCCGATATCTCGCGGCCGATGCTGGTGCCAAAGGCATCGCCGGCCTGGCGCACGGCATTTTCGGCCGAACGGCTGCCGGTGGCGGCCACGATCGGCGCGGCGGTATCGGGTTCGTCTGCGGCGGGCAGTTCGGCGGGCGGCGGCGTGCTGTCGTTTGGCGCCGGGGCTGGCTGCCTGGCCAATGCCGGCGCGGCGAGCAGCCACAAGCCGGTCATGGCCACCCGGCCCACGGAATATACCCCTGTCATGTCTCGCTCTTGGCCAGCGCCGTGCGTCAAGTCCAGCGCCAAAATGCGTAGGCATGCAATGCGGGGGGCGCGGTGCGGGGGATGCGGCGTGCGGGGCCCAAAACGGCGATGGCGGCAACGGGGTGTTGCCCCATCGCCGCCATCACGCCTGCCCAACGGGCGGGCTGCATCAATAGCGATAATGATCCGGCTTGAACGGGCCGGTTTCGCCGACGCCGATGTAGCTGGCCTGCTTGTCTGATAGAGTGGTGAGCTTCACGCCCAGTTTTTCGAGGTGCAGGCGGGCGACCTTTTCGTCGAGGTGCTTGGGCAGCACATAGACGCGGTTTTCATAAGCGTCGGCCTTGGTCCACAATTCGATCTGGGCCAGCACCTGGTTGGTGAAGCTGGCCGACATGACGAAGCTGGGGTGGCCGGTGGCGCAGCCCAGGTTCACCAGGCGACCCTTGGCCAGCACGATGATCTGGTTGCCATCCGGGAATTCGACAATGTCAGTGCCCGGCTTCACTTCGGTCCACTTGTAGTTGGACAGGGCCGAGATCTGGATCTCGCTGTCGAAGTGACCGATGTTGCAGACGATGCTGTTGGGGCGCATCGCCTTCATGTGTTCAGCGGTGATCACGTCCATGTTGCCAGTGGCGGTCACGAAGATGTCCGCACGCTTCACGGCGTCTTCCATGGTGACGACTTCAAAGCCTTCCATGGCGGCCTGCAGCGCGCAGATCGGATCGATTTCCGTCACCATCACGCGGGCGCCGCCGTTGCGCAGGCTCTGCGCCGAACCCTTGCCGACATCGCCGAAACCGGCGACGACCGCGACCTTGCCGGCCAGCATCACATCTGTGGCGCGGCGGATGGCATCGACCAGCGATTCCTTGCAGCCGTACAAATTGTCGAACTTCGACTTGGTGACGCTGTCGTTGACGTTGATCGCCGGGAACGGCAGGCGGCCCTGCTTGGCCAGTTCATACAGGCGGTGCACGCCCGTGGTGGTTTCTTCCGAGACGCCCTTCAGGTTCTTTACCGTCTCGGTCAGATAGCCGGGGCGGGCCTTGATATAGGCTTTGAGCGCGCGCTGGAATTCGACTTCTTCCTCGTTTTCCGGCTCGCCCATGGTTTCGCCGGCTTCGAGGCGGGCGCCCCACAGCGCGAACATGGTGGCGTCGCCGCCGTCATCAAGGATGATGTTGGAGGTGATGTCACCCCAATCGAAGATGCGGCCGACATAATCCCAGTAATCCGCCAGGCTCTCGCCCTTGATGGCATAGGTGGGGATGCCGGCAGCGGCCATGGCGGCTGCGGCGTGATCCTGGGTGGAGAAGATGTTGCAGGAGGCCCAGCGCACTTCCGCGCCCAGCGCCACCAGCGTTTCCATCAGCACCGCGGTCTGGATCGTCATGTGCAGCGAACCGGTGATGCGCGCGCCCTTCAGCGGCTTCGACGCACCGAATTCGGCGCGCAGGGCCATGAGGCCGGGCATTTCGGTTTCGGCGATGGCGATTTCGCGACGGCCGAATTCGGCGAGGCTGATGTCCTTGATGGCATAATCGGCCATGGTGCGATTCCTGTTGATGAGAGCTGGAGTTGGCGCTCCCCTATCGGTCACGGGCTTTCCATGCAAGTATAAAGATAGCTTTATATGATGTCGCAGGCGGCCGGATTGTCGCAAAGGCTGGAAATGACCGGCGCAAGCAGCCATGGTACGCGCCATTGCCCAAAAGGGAGAAACCGGCCGTGCGCTTGCCTCTTGCGATTGTGATGATGATGTCCACCGCTGCCTCTGTTGTTGCCGCCCCGATCGCCTATCCCGAAACCCAGCGCGGGTTTGAGGTGGAAGCGCGCCATGGCCTTTCGGTGCCCGACCCGTATCGCTGGCTGGAAGCCGATGTGCGCACCGATGCCAATGTGGCCAAGTGGGTGGAGGCGCAGAACACGGTGACGACGGGTTATCTTGCCGGCCTGCCCAAGCGCGACATGATCCGCGATCGGTTGACCGCGCTCTACAATTACGAACGTTTCGGCATTCCGCGCGTGCGGGGCGGGCTGCAATTCTTTGCCCGCAATTCCGGCCTGCAGAACCAGTCCGTTCTGTATGTGCAGGCCCAAGGTGCAGAGCCGCGCGTGCTGATCGATCCCAATCCCTGGGCCAAGGATGGTGCCACGGCGCTGGCCGAATGGACACCGTCGAAGGATGGCAAGCACCTCGCCTATGCCGTGCAGGATGGCGGCACTGATTGGCGCACCATCAAGGTGATGAACGTCGCCACCGGCACCGATCTGGCCGACACGCTGGAAGGGGTGAAATATACCGGCGAAGTGGCCTGGCGGCCCGATGGCAGCGGCTTTTACTATTCGCGCTTCCCGGCGCCGCCGGCGGGTGAAAAATACCAGTCGGCCACGCTGAACGAGGCGATCTGGTTCCACAAGCTGGGCACGCCGCAAAGCGCGGATACCAAGGTGTTTGCCACCCCCGATCGACCCAAGCTGGGCCACCATGCCCGTTTGAGTGAGGATGGCCGTTGGATGGTGGTGGGGAGCAGCGAAAGCTCTGGCGGGAATGCCGTCTTCATCGCTGATCTGTCTAAGGGTGAAACGCCGCGGCCGTTCGTAACCGCTCTGGACAAGGAGTGGGGCTTTGCCGGCAGCCAGGGCGGCACGTTGTATTTTGTTACCAACAAGGATGCGCCGCGTTACCAACTGCTGGCGGTTGATGGCGCGACCGGCTCTGGCAAGCCGGTTGTCGCCGAAGGCGCGGCCACGCTGACCGGCGGCGCCGTGATTGGCAAACGACTGGTGGTCGAGACGCTGGAGGATGCCAAGTCGGTCGTCCGCCTCTATGAAACCGATGGCAAGCCGGTGGGGGTTGTACCGCTGCCCGGGATCGGTACGGCGATGGGCTTTGAAGCGTCCGACGACGGCAAGTCCTTCTTCGCCTTTTCCAGCTTTGCGACGCCGGGTTCCATCTGGAGCTATGACGCCATCACCAACACGGCCGAAGTGGTGCGCCAGGCCAAGGTGGCGTTCAACCCGGCCGATTACACGGTGAGCCAGGTCTTCTACCCGTCGAAGGACGGCACGAAGGTTCCGATGTTCGTCGCCCACCGCAAGGATGTGGACGTCAGCAAGCCGCACCCCACCCTGCTGTATGCCTATGGTGGCTTCAATATCAGCAGCACGCCGGGCTTTAGCGTGTCGCGGTTGGTGTGGATGGAGATGGGCGGTGTCTTCGCTATGGCCAATATCCGCGGCGGTGGCGAATATGGCGCGGCTTGGCACGATGGCGGCCGATTGCTCAACAAGCAGAATGTGTTCGACGATTTCATCGCTGCTGGTGAAGCGCTGGTGAAGCAGGGCACGACCACGCCGCAGCAGCTTGCCATCCAGGGCGGCTCCAACGGCGGGCTCCTTGTGGGCGCTGTCACCAATCAGCGGCCTGATCTGTTTGCCGCTGCGCTGCCGGCGGTCGGCGTGATGGACATGCTGCGCTATGCCAACTGGACCGCCGGACGGTATTGGGTGGATGATTATGGCGACATGACCAAGCCGGAGATGTTCCGCTACAATCTCGGCTTCAGCCCGTATCACAATGTGAAGGGCGGCAAGGATTACCCCGCCATTCTTGTCACCACCGCCGACACCGATGACCGGGTGGTGCCGGGCCACAGCTTCAAATATGCCGCCGCGCTGCAGGCCGCGCCGATCGGGGACAAGCCGCACCTGATCCGCATCGAAACCCGCGCCGGCCACGGCAGCGGCAAGCCGACCGACAAGATCATCGCGGAAGCGGCCGATCTGTGGGCCTTTGCCGGATATTGGACCGGTCTTACGAAATAGGTCCGTTCGGGCGGGTGATGATGAACAGGCAGGTGATGGGCAGGATCACCGCCTGAATGATGATCACCCGCTGCGGCGCGCCGACCAGCACCGAAATCCCCACCACCCCCGCCATCGACAGCACGGCCAGCACCTTGGCGCGTGGCGAGATGGCGCGATGCTTTTCCCAGTTGTGAATCAGGGGCCCAAAAATCTTGTGGCCCAGCAGCCAGTCGTGCAGGCGGGGGCTGGAACGGGCGAAGCAATAGGCGGAGAGCAGCACGAACGGCGTTGTGGGCAGCAACGGCAGCACCACGCCGGCAATGCCGAGCGCAAGGCTGGTCAGCCCGATGATGAGCCAGAGCGTGCGGAACATCGGCAGACGTTAGCAGCCTGCCGCCTTGTTGCCAGCGATTCTCAACTGGCGCGGGCCAACCGCATGGTCGCAGGCGTGCGATTTTCCGGCGGCAGCACATAGGTTCGCTTTTCCAGCCGGTCGTCGCTCAACTCCGGCCGCGTGGCGGCCTGACCGGTAGGCGCAGTGGGCAGGGTCATGTCGGCAGTGAGGATGCGGGCCAACATGGTGCGCGTTGCTCGCCACAGCGGCACCTGCAATTGGGTGGCGTTCATGCCGCGGGTAAAAAGCTGCACGATCAGCCGGTCGCGCGCCGGGCTGTCGACGCCGTCGAAGGCGATGCCGATGCGGCCATTTCGTGCCCGCGCCACCCGGCCTTCGATGCTGCCAACACCGCGCAGCCGTACCCTCACGGGTTCGCCCACCTCGACGCCGTCGCCTTCCAGCGCGATGCCGGAAACCGAAAGATCGATGACGCGCGCCAGCGTGGCATTGCGGGCATCGCGCCGCCAGATCGCCACCGGTTCGTGCCATGGGAAGCGTTCTTCCGCGCGCAGCGCCGGCCGGCCCAGGCAAAGCATGGCAGCAAGGAACAGCACCACCACGTTCACCAGCCCCCAGAAAGCGACCATCGGCACCAGCGCGCCCTGCATGACGATGCGCGTATCGGGAAAGGCGTTGATCACCAGCCCGGCCAGCGTGGCGATCATCAGGCCTGTGCAGGCAAAGAAGATGCCGCGTTGATAGCCGCCGCCGGCCGCGTCCGATCCCTTGGGTGTCACCTTGAACGCGTGGCCGTGCGGCTTGAACAGCGTTTTGATGATCACCGGCAGCAACCGGAAACTCTGGAAGGTGCCAAGCACTTGTGCGGCGATCGGGAAGTAGCGGCCACCGCCCAGCAGCACGATGCCGCCCACTTGGGCAAACACCATCGGCACCAGGAAGAAAATCGCGCTCTGCGCCGTCACGCCCACCAGCGGCGGCACGTCGAAGAACAGGAAGATGAGCGGCGCGATCAGTGATGTCATCAGCATGAGGCATTGGGACAGCCAGGCGGTGGGCAGGAAGAACAGCCGGTGCTGCCAGGCATGGCCGGGCCCCAAGGGGCCGGTATCGAGGAACAGGATCTGCGTCGCACCCTGTGCCCAGCGCGCGCGCTGCACGAAAAAGGCTTCCAGGCTTTCCGGGGCCAGCCCGAACGCCAGCGGTTCGTTGAGATAGCGGGTGACATAGCCCTTCTGCAGCAGCGCGAGGGAGAGCAGCATGTCTTCCGTGATCGAACCGGCCGGCAGCCCGCCGCCGATGGCATCCAGCGCTTCGCGGCGGGTGATGCTGTTCGATCCGCAACAGAAAGCGGCATCCCAGCCATCGCGGCCGGGCATGATGGCTTCGAAGAAGAAGCGCTGATCATCCGGCAGCGCCTCGCGCAGGGCGAGATTCTGCTGGAGCGGATCATGGTTGTAGAAACTGTGCGGCACCTGGACGATGCCGATGGCGGGATCGTCGAAGAAGCCCAAGGTGCGGCGAAGGAACGGCCGCTGCGGCACGAAATCGGCGTCGAACACGGCCACGAACGGCGCGTGCGTGACCTTCAAAGCATGGTTGATGTTGCCGGCCTTGGCGTGGAGATTATCGGGCCTTGTGATGTAGCCAGCGCCCTTGGCCGCGCAGAAATCTCTGAGCCATGCCCGTCGGCCATCATCGGCCACCCACACGTTCAGGTTGGGCCAATCCAGCGCCAGCGCGCCGAGAATGGTCTTTTCCAGCACCTCAATCGGTTCATTGTAGGTGGCGATGATCAGGTCCACCGCCGGCCAGTCTGCAGGGTCGCGCTGTGCCAGCCGGGCCTCGCCGGCATCGGCTTCGGCGCTGCGGTTGGTGCGCTTCAGCAGCGCGGCGAACAATATGGCGGCATCGAACAGGCCGAACAATTCAATGGCAAGGCAGGTGAGCGCGAAGGCCAGACCATACCAGGGCGCCTGCCAAGGGATGGTGGTCGTGAAGCGCCAGTGGAGATAGACACCCACCACCAGTGCCACGCCGGCAACAACGGCGGTGCGGGTGGCGGGCCGATTGAGCCCGAACAGCGGTGCCAGCAGCAGGCACGATGCGGTGAGCAGCAGCGGCGCTGCCACCAGCAGGGCCGGCGCGGTATCGAGATCGGGCAGCATATCCTACCAGCGCGGAAAGCGGACTTCGGCGAGGCGGCCAACGTCGCAGCGGCGCGCCAAGCTGGCCGGCGGCGGCAGCGCCACCAGCACGGACAGCGCGCGCGCGTCCTTGTCGGGATTGGCCGCCAGCATCGCCCCGTCTCGCCGCGCCGCCGCGCCCACCGCCGAGGCGACCCGGCCCTCCAGCCAATCCTCACTGCCGATCAGCCGCACCTTCACGGGCGCGCCGGGCAGCACCGCCTCCATGCGGCGTTCCGGCAGCGTCACCTCGACATAGCGGCGGCGGCAATCGGCCAGTTCGAGCAGACTTGATCCCGGCGCCACCGTGGTGCCCTTCGGCGCCGGTTGCGACCACACCACGGTGCCGGCCGGCAACACCGCATCAAAGGCGCTGGCGCGTGCCAGCCGCTCTTCCTCACTTGTGATCTGCACCGCCAGTTCGGCCAGCCGCGCTTCCGCATCGGCGGCAACGCTTTCCAGTTCCTGGCGGCGCAGCAGCAGCCGGTCGCGCTGCTGGTCGCCATGGGGCGCGTCCATGGCGGCGCCGGCCAGATAAAGCCCGCTGCCCGCCGCCCGCGTCTCGATGGCGAGCGCGCTGGCCTGGTCCTTCAGCATGCCACAGCGCCGGGCGCTGGCGGCGGCAAGGGCGCGCAGCCGGTCGCGTTGGGTGAAGGTGGCGAAACGCTGGGCGGCCAGCGCCTCGACGCGGTCACGCTGCAGAATCGCTTCGGCGGCTTCGGCTTCGCACGCACCCAACGCCTCTTCGGCGGCGTGGGTGGTGGCGGTAAGGCGCGCGCTGGCGGCCTGGCCAAAGCGTGCCGATCGGCTGGCGAGACGATGATCGGCAGCGGCGATTTCAGCAATCTGGCGGCGGGCGAGATCACGCGCCGCGATCAGCGCCGCCTGCTGGCCCTTCAGCGCCGCCAGCGGGCCGGTGTCGCGCACCCGCGCCGCCACCAACCGCGCGGTGCGTTCCACCACAATGGCCGTGCCGGGCGCCGGCAGATCTGTGGCGACCAGCCCGGCAATCGGCGAGGCCATGCGGATGATCGGCGCGTTCACATAGGCTTCGCCGCCCACCTCGCTGGTGACGTAGGGTGCAAACGCCCACAGGCCGAGCGCTGCCATTCCGGTGGCAAAGGCCAGCCGCAGCCGGTTGGACCGGATGATGTCCTCGAAAAATCCTGCCATCGCACGCCCTTTTCCTTTCGCAGGATAACGGGCGGGGCAGGGCGGGCTTTACCCGGCGAGCGCCTCGGCAATGGCGGCGGCCAGCGCTGGATCGCCAGCGGCAATCACGGCGCCGCGGCTGGCTGTCGTCAGGGGCTGCCCTTCCCAATCGGTAATCACCCCGCCGGCGCCGGTGATGATCGGCACGAGCGCCGCCCAATCGTGCAGCTTCAACCCCGATTCGACGACGGCATCGAGATGCCCGGCAGCGACCAGGCCATAATTGTGACAATCGCCGCCATACAGCGTGTCGCGCGCGGCGGTGCGCACGCGTTCGAAACAGGTGAAATCTTCCGACCCAAAAGCCTGCGGGCTGGTGGTGCCGATGCGCGCCTGGGCAAGATCGGTGCAGTGCCGCACATGCACCCGCGCGCCGTTCAGCGTGGTGTGCTGGCCGGGTGCCGCC
>NZ_JAUMBI010000038.1:0-1528 GCF_032115815.1 Sandarakinorhabdus sp. | reverse complement strand
TGGAAGACCTGGCGCAAATCATCGATGCCGTGGGCGTGATCGGCATGGTCATGGGTGATGATAACCGCATCAAGGTGAGCGACCCGGGCGGAAAGCAATTGTTCCCGCAAATCCGGCCCGCAATCGATCAGAACGGTCTTCCCGGCGGCCTGCACCAGTACAGAGACACGGCGGCGGCGGTTTTTCGGGTTTTCAGGGTCACAAAGGCCCCAGTTCCCTGCCCCATCGGGCCCACCGATGCGTGGCACGCCGCTAGAGGTGCCACAACCGAGGATCGTGACCTTCATGCCGCCTTGGTGAACAGCGCGTGGAAATTGGCGGTGGTGGTGGTGGCCAGTTCTGCCTCGCTCACGCCGCGCAGATTGGCCAGGAAACGCGCGGTATGGGCGACGAAGGCCGGTTCACAGGTCTTGCCGCGCATCGGCACGGGCGCGAGATAGGGCGAGTCCGTCTCCACCAGCAGGCGATCGGCGGGGATGGTCTTCGCGGTTTCAGCCAAGTCGCGGGCGTTCTTGAAGGTGACGATGCCTGACAGCGAGATGTAGAAACCCAGCGCAAGTGCTTCATCTGCAAAGGCCTGTGACGCTGTGAAACAGTGGATGACGCCGGTCAATGGCCCCTCGCCCGCTTCCTTCAGCAAGGCCAGTGTATCGGCTTCCGCATCGCGCGTATGGACGATGAGCGGCAGGCCGGTCGCTCGCGCCGCCTGGATATGGCTGCGGAAACTGGTCTTCTGCCGTTCCCGATCCGACTTGTCGTAATAATAGTCGAGACCGGTCTCACCGATGGCGACGACGCGTGGGTGATGGGTGGCAGCGATCAGCGTCGCGGCATCGGTATCGGGATGTTCGTCAGCCTCGTGCGGGTGGATGCCGACACTGGCCCAAACGCCGTCGTGCGCATCAGCGATGGCGATCACGCCGTCCCACTCGCTCACCCGGCAGGAAATGGCGAGGAAACCACCCACCCCGGCACCGCGGGCGCGGGCCAGCACGCCGGGCACATCTTCACCCAGGCTGGCGTAATTGAGGTGGCAATGGCTGTCGATCAGCATCTCAGCCTTCCAGCGTGATGCGCGGGAAGACGCCGGCGGGCGGCGGCAGCTGCGTGCCGGCGTCAACTGGCGTGTTGAAGCCATTGAAATCTCGTGCATCAGCCGCCACGCCCAGCAGATCGAGCAGCTGCGCCGTGCTGGCCGGCATGAAGGGCTGGGCGAGGATAACAATGCGCCGGGTGGCGTCGAGCGTGGCGGCCAGCACTTCGGCCATGCGGGCCACGTCGGTCTTGGCCAGCGCCCACGGCGCAGTCTCGGCGAAATAGCCGTTGGCGGCGGCGACCATGGCCATCAGCGCATCGAGGGCCTTGTGCAGCGCCAGCGCGTTCATGGCGGTGAAATAGGCTTCGCTGCCGGACAGGAATGCCTCCTTCAGCCGCAATTCCGTTTCACCGGCCTCACCGCGCACCGGCATCACGCCGCCGAGGTTCTTGCCCACCATCGACAGGCTGCGCTGCGCCAGGTTGCCGATGC
>NZ_JAUMBI010000037.1:0-6572 GCF_032115815.1 Sandarakinorhabdus sp. | reverse complement strand
GCTACGGCCTGTTCGGTGAAGCCTATTTGAACTTCACCGACAATCTGAAGCTGACCGCCGGCGTGCGGTACAACAACGACGAGAAGAATGTCAGCGCCCGTTCGACGCTGGCCAGCTTCTTCGTGCCGTTCGGCACCACCGGCAACGCCTTCAACGCGCCGGCCGCCCGCAACTTCGACGGCGATCCCAACCGCGCCGGCATCCAGCCCTTCTCGGTGCGCGACGTGAGCTTCTCCGAAGTGACCGGCCGTGTCGTGCTCGACTGGAAGATCAACGAAGACAGCCTGATCTATGCATCCTACTCGCGCGGCTACAAATCGGGCGGCATCAACCCGCCGCTGCAGCCGATCTTCGCAGTGCCGGACACGTTCACCCCGGAATTCGTGGACGCGTTTGAAATCGGTTCGAAGAACAGCTTCCTTGATGGCAAGCTGCGCGCCAACGTCACCGCTTTCTACTACAAGTACAAGGGCCTGCAGCTGAGCCGTATCACCGCTCGCACCTCGGTGAACGACAACGTTGATGCCAATGTCTACGGCCTGGAAGGCGAATTCATCCTGTCGCCAACCCGCAACCTGCTGATCAACCTGAACGCGTCGTACCTGTACACCAAGGTGGCCAGCGACAAGTTCCTCGCCAACCCGCGCGATCCGTCGGGCGGCCGCAGCGATGCCGTGATCATCAAGGACATTTCCAACGGCTCCAACTGCGCCGTGGTTCCGACCACGGCCGGCAACGCCGCTGGTGCCAACGGCTTCGTGGGCCAAGCCAACGCGATCATCAACGCTGGCGGCATTCCGGGCCTGCAGGCTGGTGCCGGCCTGCGCGCACCGTCGGCCTTCCCGGTCGACAGCGGCCTGAACGGTGCCACCGGCGCCTTCTCGTTCTGCGGCGTGCTGCAGGCGCTGGCACCCACCGTGGGTGCGGCCTTCGGCGGTGTGCAGATGCTGCCGGAAGGCGTGCTGACCAACCTGCGTGGCAACCAGCTGCCGCAGGCGCCGACCTACAAGTTCTCGGCGGGTGCGCAGTACACCTTCCCGATCGGCGACAGCATGAACCTCATCCCGCGCGTCGATCTGGCTCACACCGGCGAAAGCTTTGGCAACATCTTCAACGGTGCCATCAACCGCGTGCCGAGCTTCACCGTGATCAACGCCCAGGTGCAGTTCAACGGTCCGGATGACAAATGGTATGTCCGCGGCTTCGTGCAGAACCTGACCAACAACAGCGCCGTCACCGGCCTGTATGTCACCGACCAGTCGTCGGGCCTCTTCACCAACATCTTCACGCTGGAACCCCGGCGTTACGGTGTGGCCGCGGGCTTCCGCTTCTGATCTGACCGGCAACGGTTGAACCCCGCGGGGCGGCTGGCAACAGCCGCCCCGTTTGGTTTTGGGCCAAAGGAGAAACCGGGTACGGCCATTGACTTTTGCCGCCCTGCCCCGCATGGCACCCCTGAATAAATCCGGGCGGCACACCGCCCCCATTCACAGGAACACGATGAGCTTTTCCGACCTGGGCCTTTCCGATGCCCTGCTGCGCGCCGTTGCAGACAGCGGCTATGACACGCCCACGCCGATCCAGCGCCAGGCGATCCCGTCGGTGCTGATGGGCAAGGATATCATCGCCATCGCCCAGACCGGCACCGGCAAGACCGCCAGCTTCGTGCTGCCGATGATCGACATTCTGGCCGAAGGCCGCAGCCGCGCCCTGATGCCGCGCAGCCTGATCCTGGAGCCAACCCGCGAACTGGCCCAGCAGGTTGCCGAGAATTTTGACAAGTATGGCAAGAACCACAAGCTGACGATGGCGCTGCTGATTGGCGGCGTTTCGATGGGCGATCAGCTTGCCGCTCTGGAAAAGGGCGTGGACGTGCTGATCGCGACGCCCGGCCGCCTGATGGACCTGATGAACCGCGGCAAGATATTGATGTCGGGCTGCGCCATGCTGGTCATCGACGAAGCCGATCGCATGCTCGACATGGGTTTCATCCCTGATATCGAAACCATCTGTTCCAAGCTGCCCAAGGGCCGGCAGACCCTGCTGTTTTCGGCCACCATGCCGCCACCGATCAAGAAGCTGGCGGACCAGTTCATGGAAAGCCCGAAGAGCATCGAGGTGGCGCGGGCGGCGAGCACCAACACCAACATCACCCAGTGGATTGTTGAAACCAGCAATCGCGACAAGAAGGACCTGGTGCGCTCCATCCTGAAGCAGGACGAGGTGAAGACCGCCATCATCTTCTGCAACAAGAAGACCATGGTGCGCGATCTGGCTGATGTGCTCAAGCGCGCGCGTCTGCCGGTGGGCCAGATCCACGGCGACATGGAGCAGAGCGACCGCATCCGCGAGCTTGATCGCTTTAAGCAGGGTGACATCACCATCCTGGTCGCTTCCGACGTTGCCGCACGTGGCCTCGACGTGCCGGGCGTGTCGCACGTGATCAATTTCGACATGCCATGGCACCCGGATGATTATGTCCACCGCATCGGCCGCACCGGCCGCGCGGGCCGCACCGGCATCGCCATCAGCTTTGCGACGCCGGAAGACGCCGAAAATCTCGCCAATATCGAGAAGCTGACCCGGCAGAAGATCCCCCGCTGGAAGGGTGATGCCGCCACTGTGCAGGCGGCCATGCCGGCACCGGCCGAAGCCGCCGACACCACCGAAGCGCCCGCCGAAGAGCGCAGCGGTGATCGCCGCCGCGCTCGCAAGCCGCGCCGCGAACGGACTGAAGATGTGGCCCCAGTAACTGCCGCGCCGGCGGCCATGCCGACGGCCGTGCCTGCCGCTGCGTCAGACGCAGAAGCGGCGCCACGATCGGATCGCCGCCGCCGGGACGAGCGCGCGCCGCGTGAAGCAAGGCCGCCGCGCGACGCCCGCCCAGCCGCCGAAGCACGGGCACCCAGCGAAGCCCGCGCACCCCGCGAAGCCCGCCCCCCGCGCGAGGCCCGTCCGCCCCGCGCCGAGCGCACCGCCCTCGGTGAAAAGCCCCGCGCTGTTCGCCAGGCCGCTGCCGGCGATCCGCTCGCCAGCTATCGCGCCATCGCGCTCGCCCCGCCGCCGCGCCGCAATGGCGACGATGATGGCGAACGCTTTACCGGCTTCGGCCCGGAAGGCGTGCCGGATTTCCTGTCCCGGCCGATCCGTACCCCGGCCTAACCTTCACAACGCCCAAACTTCACAACAATAACCTTTCCGACGCCTGACGCTTGCTTCTGCCCTGCCGGCTGATAACGTGCCGGCGCTGGCTTTTGGGGTGCGTGCGTGTCGGGTGAATGGTTTGCCAATTATGTGAAGGCCCCGCGCCATCCCGGCAAAGGTAGGGTGATCCGCGCGCTGCTGCGACTGGCTGACGGGCGCCGCCTGCCTTCCGTCTATGGCCCGCAGATGACGGTGCGCAGCCACGATGCCACAAACCGCTTTGCCCTGCTCGGCACGCTGGCCGAAGATTATCGCGACGTCCACGCCCAGATCATGGCGATGCCACCAGGCGAATGCTTCATCGATATCGGCGCCAACCTTGGCCTGTTCACCATGGTTGCCAGCCGCCACCTCGGGCCCGAGGGCCGCGTGATCGCCTTTGAACCCAACCAGAAAACCTTTGCCGATCTGGCCGGCAACCTTGCCGCCAACGCTTGCACCAATGTCGTTACCGTGTGCGCCGGCGTGTCCAACACCACGGCGCGCGTTGCCTTCGATCCCGGCCCGGCCGGCCACAGCGGCATCGCCCACATCAGCGAAAGCGGCAGCAGCGCCATCATGGTGCTGGGCAGCGCCCAGGTCGCCGATCTCATCCTCAACGTCGCTGCCGGCCGCCGCATCACCATCAAGATCGACGTGGAAGGCCATGAAAACCAGGTCATCGAAGCGTTGATGCCGCTGCTCGGCGAAACCAAGGTCGCCAAGTTGATCGTCGAGGTCGATCCCGATAATCTGGCACAGCATGGTACCACCCGGGAGACATTGTTCGCCCGGCTGGCGGAAAAGGGGCTGACGCCGAGCGTGAACGACCCGACGCGCCGGCATTACAACGAAGTGTTCGTTCGCGCCTGAATATTACGGGCTGCTGGCGGGCGGGCACTTCAATCCCGTCCACGCTTCTGCACAACTCGGCCCATCGCGGTCTTTACGGGCTGTTTGGGCTGGGCATCATCAGCACTAACATGGCACGGTCTCGACCCGTGGGGAATTGCGGGAGCAATGGAAGGATTGTCTGATGCCTGCTTGCGCCTTGATCCCGATGCTGTTGGCCATGGCTTCACCAGGCAGCACGGTCGCCACGGGGAAGATCACCTGCGATGAGCCGTTGCTGCTGAAAGACCAGGATTATCGCGGCGTCACGCTGGATGCGAGCTCGGCAACCTTCATCGAAGGCGCATTGATCCGCAATGTCAGTGGACTGCACATCAAGGGCGGCACCTGGGGCCGGACCGATGTCGACACCAAGTTGCTGCACGTCATCCGTGCTGACACGGTCAGCGATTTCAGTATTTCCAACGCCACTATCGTGGGCAACGGCAATCTGAAGGGCGGCGGCATTTCCATTCAATCGAATTCCGCACGGGTCACCGTGCGCGACAATCGATTGCATGGCCACATGCTGGGGATTGGAATCCGCGCCTCGACCAACCTTCTGGTGGTCCGCAACGAAATCACCGGCAGCTCATCTGACGGCATCAACATCGTTGGCAACACCAATGGGATCGTTGCCGCCAACCTGTGCCACGAATTTGCCAAGGTCCCGCCGGCGCACCCCGATTGCATCCAGCTGTGGAGCATCAAGGACCAGCCGCTGCAATCGGATATCTACGTGATCAACAATGCTGCCATCGGCGAAATGCAAGGCATATTGTCCAGCGATCCCAAGACAGGCAGCGGGCGGCGGCTGTTCTTCCATGGCAACTATCTGCCGGTCACCTACAGCCATACCATCACCTGTGGCGCCTGTGTTGAAAGCGTCGCCACCGACAACGTGCTCGCCAGTCATCCGGGAACCAAGTTCGGCATCGGCAAATTGAAGGGCTTCGAACATCCCAGCAACATGACGGCGCGCAATGTCATGCGCGACGGGGTCAAGTCGCTGCCGGACCGGATCTGGTCAGATATTGTGCCGCCCATTGCCGGCCAGGTTGGCAGCCGGTTTGACACACGCTCTTTTGCCCCAGGCAGGTTCAAGAACGCGCGGTAAATCCTTGCGATCCTAGTAGGCCCCGCCCGCTTCCTGCCACTGCTCCACTTCCCAGGCCATTCGGGCAGGAGGGCCGAGAACGGCGCTCACCGGGCGGCGCAGCGCCGGGCCGGCCGGGGCATCGGCCACGCCCAGGCGAAAGGCGAAGCTGGGCCGCCAGGCCGGATCGTCGAGCAGGGCATCGGCGGCGAGGGCGAAGCGCGGGGGGGCGAGCAACTGGGCTTCGCGGTCAATCATTTCAGGCAACTGGTTGAGCGGTTGGGCAACCAGACCGGCAGCCGTGGCATTCAGATGCAGCCGCTGCCAGGCGCTGCCAACCAGCAGGGCGGAACGGCGGTCATGCGGCTGGGCGGCAAGGATCAGGCCAAACAGCGAGGCGGTGGGCAGGTGGGTGTCGCGCGTGGCGGCAAGCCAATATTTGCCTTCATCGGCCGCCGATTGCGCCGGCAGCATCGCACCGGCCGCCGTCAGCCATGGCGACACGCCGGAAGTGGCCAGCGTCAGCCCGTCCATCAACCGCTCGGCGTCACTGCGTTCGTGGCGGAACCAGCGGTGGCTGTCGGCCATCATGGCGGCGTCGCTGGTGATGGCCACGGTGGCATCATCGGTCAGCGCGGCAAAACGCTTGCCCAGCGGGCTGGTGGCGGCAAACAGCGCGACCTTGATGCCCGGAAAGGCGGGGAAGGTCAGCACATCGGCCAGCTTCGCTTCGGCCACCGGCCCGCCGCGCCAGACACCGCGATGGGTGTGGCGCCGCGCGATGAAGGGCAGCAGCGGGTGCGGGGGCGGTCCGCTACCATCAGGGCCGAGGAAGACACGGGCAACATGGCCAGGGTTCTGCGCGTCGGGCAACAGCTTGACCTTTGCCGCCCGTCCCAGCGCGGTGGAGGCCAGCGCCATGTTGTGGATGGCCCCGCCCAGCCCGGCCAGCCGCTCCCGCCCAAACGGGTCCATCGTGCCAAGATTGCGGCCCGGGACTTCAAAGATGTCGACGCCGAAGCGGCCAACAGCGAACGACCAGGGCTGTGTGTTGTGCGGGCTGGACGCCAGCACGCCGGCCCCCACCAGCTTCAACGGCCCGGCCTGGCGCTGGCTGGCCCATTCCTCCCACGCATGCAGTGCGGGGTTATCGCCGCCCAGCAGGCCCTGCTGCCAGGCGCGGGCGCCGAGCCCGGCCACCACCAACCCGCCGGAACCAACAAGCAGCTGGCGGCGACTTGTCATCCAGCGGGATGGATGGTGGTCGGGCCCCGGCGGCGTCAGGCTGCGACGGCCTTGTCGCGACGGGCCGAGCGGCGCTGCACGACGCCGACAATGCCGAAGCCGGCAACCAGCATCAGCCACGTGCCCGGTTCCGGAACGACGGCGGCCCCATCACCAT
>NZ_JAUMBI010000036.1:0-2876 GCF_032115815.1 Sandarakinorhabdus sp. | reverse complement strand
ATCAACCACATCAACACCACCGAATTTCCGCTGCAGGCCGATCCGAAAGTCGCCTGGCGGGCGAAGTGGAACCGGCCGAACTGGATGACGGTGGAGTTCAGCCTGCTCTATCGCTGGCACGGGCTGGTGATGGAAAATGTCACCTGGGGGGACAAGGCGCATCCGGGCAATTCGCTGCTGCTCAACAACAGCCTGCTGATCGGCAGCGGGCTGGCGCAGAGCTTCGTCAACACCTCGGCCAACCGCACCGCCACGCTGGGCCTCGAAAATGCCGCCAGCTTCATGATGTTTGCCGAAACGGGCGCCATCAACCAGGCGCGGATCAACAATGTCGCCAGCTACAATGATTATCGCCTGGCGATGGGCATGGAGCCGGCGCGCAACTTTGCCGCCATCGTCGGCAGCAGCGACACGCCGGCCGAACAGGCACGGCTGTCGGCGTTGGCGAAGCGGCTGGAGGGGCTCTACGGCGACGTGAACAACGTTGAATATTATATCGGCCTGTTTGCCGAGCGGGTGGAG
Organism: Sandarakinorhabdus sp.; assembly: GCF_032115815.1. GTDB lineage: Bacteria > Pseudomonadota > Alphaproteobacteria > Sphingomonadales > Sphingomonadaceae > Sandarakinorhabdus. The sequence continues at coordinate 2,354 of NZ_JAUMBI010000036.1, read as the reverse complement.
AAGAACGGCCCGCTGCCCGAACTGGTGTCGAGCATGGTGGCGATGGACGCCTTTTCCCAGGCGCTGACCAACCCGCTATTGTCCGAACATGTGTGGGGCAACCCGGCCAACAAGCGGCTGGCCTTCACCGACGAGGGCATCAAGGTGATCGAGCAGACCAACCGCCTGCGCGACATTGTCGATCGCAACGCCAAGGGGCTGGGCAACGCGTTTGTGGGGATGACCCGCAAGGAGTGGAAGCGGGCTTAGACCAGCGCCCGCGCCAGCACGGCCTCGTAGATGGACGTCAGCCCTTCCACGTCGGCGACGGCGGCGTGTTCATCCACCTTGTGCATCGACTGGCCGGGCAAGCCGAATTCTACCACCGGGCAGAGGCGGCGGATGAAGCGGGCATCCGATGTGCCGCCAGTGGTGGAGAGATCGGGCGTGAGGCCGGTGACGTCGGTGATCGCGCCGCTGACCAGGGATGACAGCGCGCCGGGTTCGGTGAGGAAGGCTTCGCCGGAGATCTTGATCTCCACATGGTTGGCGGGTGCGTGGGCGGCGACAAGGCCTAGGATCCAGTCCGACAGCGACGCGCCCGTGTGCTCGTTGTTGAACCGGATGTTGAGCCGGGCGCGGGCCTGGGCGGGGATCAGGTTGGTGGCGGGGTTGCCGACCGCCAGATCGGTGATTTCAAGGTTGGAGGCCTGGAACCAGTCGTTGCCTTCGTCCAGCACGCGCGCCTTCAATTCGGCGAGGATGGCCACCAGCCGCGTGATCGGATTGTCCGCCATGTGCGGATAGCCGACATGGCCCTGCGCGCCGTTCACCGTGATCCAGGCGTTGAGGCTGCCGCGCCGGCCAATCTTCATCATGTCGCCCAGTTTTTGCTGCGACGTCGGTTCGCCGACAAGGCAGAGATCGGGCACCAGGCCGTGGGCTTCCATCCAGTCCAGCATCATCGTCGTGCCGAAGGTGGCGGGGCCTTCCTCGTCACCGGTGATGATGAAGCTGAGGCGGCCCACCAGCGGCCCACGGCCAAGATGGCGGGCGGTGGCAGCGATCATGGCAGCCAATGCGCCCTTCATGTCGGCAGCGCCGCGGCCGACGATGAAGCCGTCTTTCACTTCGGCGGCGAACGGGTCCTCGCTCCAGCCGGCCATATCGCCAGCCGGCACCACGTCGCTGTGGCCGGCGAAGGCAAAATGCGGGCCGGGCGCGCCCGCCAGCGTGGCAAAGAGATTATCGACCGGGCCATCGGGTTCGTGGCCGAAGGGCAGGCGGGTGCAGGCAAAGCCCAGGCCGGCAAGCGCCCGTTCCAGCACGTCCAGCGCGCCTTCATCGGCTGGCGTGACGCTGGGGCAGCGGATCAGTTCCTGGGTGAGGGCAACGGGATCGGGCAGGTTCATCACCCGGCTTTGCGCATTTCCGTGGCCACCCGGTCAAGATAGGCGGCAATGCGCCGCGCGTTGGCGCCGAGATCGCTTTCGCCGACGCGTGACTTGGAGCGCATGTCGACGCGGGTGCCGGTGGGCGTCGCGGTGAGCCGGATCACGACATCGTCGCTGTAGCCCCACCACAGGCTGCGCTCGACGGCTTCGATGCGGCCGGCGTTGCGATCGGCCAGGATGATCTGCCAATCCTTGTCGCAGGCGGCCAGCGCCACATCGAAGGCCTTGCCCGGTTCGACCGGCAGATCGAGCGGACGCACATCGGGATAGGCGCGTTCCTGTTGCGGGGCAAAGGCGGGGTTATAATCAATCGGGCTGGCATCGGCGCCGCGCAGGGTGGCATCGATGGCCTGGAACGGCGGCGGGGTGGTGGTATCGGTGCTGATATCGTTGATCGGCGGCTTGTCCCCGGCGTTGATCACCACGGCGATCGGCACCGCGACGGCGGCAAAACCGGCGGCCGCCGCGATCACCGTGATGGTGCCGCCGCGCCGGCGCAGCAGTTGATACAGGCACCAGCAGGCGCCGAGACCGGCCAGCAGCGCGGCCGCCACGAACAGGCCGAGCGAGGCCTGCCAACCGATCACGCCAAAACGGTGCAGCGGCCCGGCGGCCAGCATCAACAGGGCGGCCACCAGCGTGGCGCGGGCGATATTGGCGGGGTTCATGCACGCGTCTCCGGTTCAATCCTGATCTTGCCGGGGATGGGATAGCGGGTGAAGGGGAAATCCTCCTTCATCGCCTCGGCTGTCCATTCGACCATGAACGGGTGGGCCAGCACGCGATCGATATAGGCGCTGATCCTGTCGCTGACCGGCAGATGATAGGTTCTGATGCGGGTGCAGGTGGGGGCAAACATGATGTCGGCAGCGCCAAAGCGGCCGAACAGCCATGGTTCCCCGGTTTCTTCACCGAAGCGGC
>NZ_JAUMBI010000035.1:0-2895 GCF_032115815.1 Sandarakinorhabdus sp. | reverse complement strand
CGCGGTATGTGCTGGGCACCCGTTACACCGTGCTCACCACCACCGGCGGGCGCACCGGCAGCTTTGCCACGCTCACCGGTGATACCCGCGTGTCGCGCTTCATCAACGTCGTCCAGGAAACCGATGCCAACAACATCTACCTGGGCGTGCGGCAGACGAGCAGCTTTGCCAGCGCAGCCGGTACCCGCAACCAGCGGGCAGCGGCGGCTGGGGCCGATGCGGCCGGCAACGGTGCGCTCTTCACCGCCATTGCCTATCTCGATACCGATGCCCAGGCGCAGGCAGCGTTCGACCAGATCTCTGGCGAAATCCACTCCAGCGCCCGCGGTCAGACGGTGCAGGACACGCGCTTTGTCCGCGAAGCGGTGAGCGCGCATCTGCAATCGCCGGATGACAGCCGGCGTGGCCTGTGGATGAGCGCCTATGGCAGCTGGGGTCGCACCAACGGCGACGGCAATGCCGCCAAGATCCAGCGTGATATCGGTGGGTTCTTCATGGGTTACGACGTGCTGCGCGGCGAAGAATGGGCTGTGGGTGCGCTGGCCGGTTATGGCAGTGCCACCATCGACGTCGCTGCCCGCGGCAGCCGCGCCACCACCGATGATATCCATGTCGGTGCCTATGGCGGGCTGAAGAAGGGTAACTTCATTGCCAGCGCCAGCCTGGTGCACATGTGGCGCAACATGGATACGCGCCGCAATGTCAGCATCCCGGGCTTCACCGACACGCTGACGGCGACCTATCAGGGCAATGTCACCCAGTTGTTCGGGGAAGTGGCTTATCAATGGGCCTTCGGCAAGGCGGCGTTCGAGCCGTTCCTGCAGGGTGCCTATGTTGATGTGTCCACCGATGGCATCCGGGAAGTGGGCGGCGCTGCCCGGCTCACCTCCACCGGCCGGATCAGCGAAGACTTCTTCGTTTCGACCGTGGGGGCCCGCCTGAAATATGGCCTGCCTTTGGGCAACGGCAATTTCGGGGTGACGGCCGAAGCCGGCTACCGCCGCATCAGCGGTGGCAGCTTCAAGACGCCGATCGACTTCAACCTGCCGGCTGGCCCTGTCATGCGCATCGCCGGCGTGCCGTTCGAACGCGACGTGGCCGCGTTGGGCCTGGTTGCTTCTGGCCAGATCGGCAAGAGCGTTCAGATCGACTTTGGCTATCGCGGCCAGCTCGGCAAGGCCCTCAAGGACCATGGTGTCCGCGGCGGCGTCACCGTGCAGTTCTGATCGCAATCGGGGCCGGGCGGCGTATCAGCCCGGCCTCACCGGCTTCGATGTGGGCGCTGCAGGGGGGCAGTGCACATCCTTTCGCAGGCGCGTCCCAATCCACATCGGCTCGCCCCGGCTTACCCAAGCCGGGGCGCAGCCGTATCAGCGGCGCTTTGCGTGATAACGCGCGAGGAAGGCGGCGGCGAAGTCGCCCAGCCGTTGCTCGGCAATCGCGGCGCGCAAGCCTGCCATCAATTGCTGATAGAAGCCGATATTGTGCTGGGTCAGCAGCATCGCTCCCAGCATCTCGCCGGCCTTGATCAGGTGATGCAGATAGGCACGGCTCGCCGCTTCCGGGCCGTGACAGACCGGACAGCGGCAATCGGCATCAAGGGGTGACAGATCCTCCCCATGCACCGCATTGCGCAGGTTGAGCGGGCCATCATGGGTGAAAGCCTGGCCGTTGCGGCCTGAGCGCGTGGGCAGCACGCAATCGAACATGTCCACCCCGCGCACCACCGCGCCAACGATGTCATCCGGCTTGCCCACGCCCATCAGATAACGCGGCGCATCCTCCGGCAACTGGCCAGTGGCATAATCCAGCACGCCAAACATCGCCGGCTGGCCTTCGCCCACCGCCAGCCCGCCGATGGCATAACCATCGAAGCCGATGGCGCGCAGGGCGGTGGCGCTCTCGGCGCGCAACCGTTCATCTAACCCGCCCTGCTGGATGCCGAACAGTGCCGCGCCCGCTGCGTGCTCGCCGCCGGCGTCGAATGCCGCCCGGCTGCGCGCCGCCCAGCGCATCGAGCGGTCCATCGCATCCTTCACCACTTCGCGCGGGGCGGGCAGGGCGACCAGTTCATCGAACGCCATCACGATATCACTGCCCAGCAGGCGCTGGATCTCCATCGATCGTTCCGGGCTCATCAGATGCCGGGTGCCGTCGAGATGGCTGGCGAAGGTGACACCTTCTTCCGTGCGCTTGGTCAGGCTGGAAAGGCTCATCACCTGATAGCCGCCGCTGTCGGTGAGGATCGGCCGGTTCCAGCCCATGAACGCATGCAGGCCGCCAAGGCGGTGGATACGCTCGGCGGTGGGGCGCAGCATCAGGTGATAGGTGTTGCCCAGGATGATATCAGCGCCCGCGGCCCGCACTTCACTGGCGCGCATCGCCTTCACCGTGGCGGCTGTGCCCACCGGCATGAAGGCTGGCGTGCGGATTTCGCCGCGGCGCATGGCAATCGTGCCGGTGCGCGCCTTGCCGTCGCGGGCGTGGATGCTGAAGGCGAAACGAGTCATTGGCCGCGCATAGCGTCTGTGGCAGGCTTTGGCCAACATGCTCGGGGTTTTGTTCTTGCTGGCCGCTGCCGATCCGCTCACCGCTCCGGCGGCCGGCCCCGCCGCGACCTGCCTGATCGTTGGCCGCCAGTTAGAATACAAGGTGGCCAGCGCCGATGTGCTGCTGGTGCGCGCTGGCGGGCGCTGGCACCGTTCGCGGCTCCCCGATGGCTGCCCCGGCCTCAAGCCCAACATGATATTGGTGCGCCGCGAGGCGTCACCGCGCGCCTGCGCCAATGATCTGTTCGAGGTGAAGGACAATTTCACGCCGCAAGTGTTCAGCCTTTGCCGGTTCGGCCGGTTTGAGCCGCTGAAAAAGGCGAGCCGATTCTGACGATGGGGAGAA
>NZ_JAUMBI010000034.1:0-6710 GCF_032115815.1 Sandarakinorhabdus sp. | reverse complement strand
GCCCCAGTTCCATAAGCGCGGCCAGCACCGGCAGGCTGCGGGCGCGGCGTGACCATTCGGGCGTGTAGTTCATCGGATCGCGCGTATCGCCATCCTGGCTGAGATAACTCGCCGTCAGCTTCATCGACGCTTTCAGCGCCTCGCCATGGCGGGTGATGGCCATGCCGCAATCATAGGGTGTGTTCAGCCATTTGTGGCCGTCGCTGGCAATCGAATCGGCCAATTGGATGCCGGCGACCTGGTGAGCAAAGCGGGGGGACGCGGCGAGCCACAGGCCGAAGGCGCCATCGACATGCACCCAGGCGCCGGCGGCCTGCGCCAGCGGGATCAGTGCGGCGAAATCATCGCACTGCCCGAGGTTGAGATCGCCGGCATTCAGGATGACGATGGTCGGCACGCCCGACGCCTGTGCCAGCGCGACTTTCAGTTCTTCCACCCCCACACGCCCCGGCGTATCACCGGCAAGTGGCACAACGCATGCCGTGCCAAAACCGAGCAGCCGCAGCGCCCTTGTGACACTGCCGTGGTGGTGGGCATTGGCCAGCACGCGGATCGGCGGCGCGCCAAACAGGCCGTTCACCTCCACATCCCAGCCCGCGCCGGCCAGCACATGGTGGCGCGCGGCCGCCAATGCCGCAGCATGGCTCATCTGGCAGCCGGTGGTGAAGCTGACGGCGCAATCGGCAGGCAGGTACAGCGCCTCCAGCAACAGCTTTGCGGCCACTTCCTCCAGAACGGCAGCGGCGGGGCTGGTGGCGGCGAGCACGGCATTCTGGTCCCACAGGCTGGTCAGCACGTCGGTCGCCTGCGCTGCCGGCAGGGCGCCGCCGTTCACCCAGGCAAAAAAGCGCGGGGAATTGTTGCAGTTCAGCCCCGGCTCAGCGGCGCGGGCGATGGTGCGCACCACGTCGGCGGGGTCCATGCCGCGTGTGGGCAGGCTGGCGGGCAGTGGCGCCAGAATGTCCGCGCGGCTGCCGGTGGGACCCACGCTGCGCTGCGCCAGGCTATCGATGAATCGGCGACCTTCGGCGACGGCCAAATCGAGGGGGGTGGGGTCTGGCGGGCTCATGGCGCGCCTCATAGCCGAGGTGCGCGCCACTGTCTTGCGAGATTGAAACAGCGTGTTCGCCTGTCCTACAGGCTGGCCGCAATGCTAGGCTTTGGTCCTGTCATCGTGCGCTCGCCCCCGCGTCCGCCGCCCTGGTTCAGGCCGCGCATCGCGCGCACGGGCGCGCGCATGCAGAACTTTTCGTAACTTTTGTAACCTACAGCTCGGCTGGCCCGGAGCAGAAAAGCGGCTGGCGCGGCTGCGACAATCTAGCTATCTCGCAGATGCAACATGAAAGGGAGGCCGCCCATGGCCAACAAGCTCTATCCCGATGCCGCCACCGCGCTTGATGGCCTGCTGTTCGATGGGATGACAATCATGTCCGGCGGGTTCGGCCTGTGCGGCATCCCCGAAAAGCTTATCGCCGCGCTGCGCGATGCCGGGGTTAAGGGCCTCACCGTGATCTCCAATAATGCTGGCGTCGATGGCTTTGGCCTCGGCCAGCTGCTGGAAACGCGGCAGATCGCCAAGATGATCAGTTCGTATGTGGGCGAGAACAAGGAGTTCGAACGGCAATATCTGTCGGGCGAGCTGCAACTGGAATTCAACCCGCAGGGCACGCTGGCCGAGCGTATCCGCGCCGGCGGTGCGGGCATTCCGGGCTTCTACACGAAAACCGGCGTTGGCACGCTGGTGGCCGAAGGCAAGGAGCACAAGCAGTTCAACGGCGAGACGTTCATTCTTGAAACCGGGCTGGTGGCGGACGTGTCGATCGTGAAGGCGTGGAAGGCCGATCCGTATGGCAACCTCATCTTCCGCAAGACCTCGCGCAACTTCAACCCAATGATGGCCACCGCCGGCAAGGTGACCGTGGTCGAGGTGGAAGAACTGGTGCCGGCTGGCACGTTCGATCCTGATCATATCCACACGCCCGGCGTGTTCGTGCAGCGATTGTTCGTTGGCCGCGATTATGAAAAGCGCATCGAGCAGCGCACCGTTCGGGAAAGGGAGCCCGCCTGATGTGGACGCGTGATCAACAGGCCGCCCGTGCCGCCAAGGAGCTGCAGGACGGGTTCTATGTGAACCTGGGCATCGGCATGCCGACCCTGGTGGCCAATTTCATCCCCGAAGGCGTGGACGTGACGCTGCAGAGTGAGAACGGCATGCTCGGCATGGGGCCGTTTCCCTTTGCCGGAGAGGAAGATCCGGACCTGATCAATGCCGGCAAGCAGACCATTACCGAACTCGATCGCACCAGCTACTTCAGCAGCGCCGACAGTTTCGCCATGATCCGCGGCGGCCATATCGATCTGAGCATCCTGGGCGCGATGGAAGTGGCCGACAATGGCGACATCGCCAACTGGATGATCCCCGGCAAGATGGTGAAGGGCATGGGCGGCGCCATGGACCTGGTTGCCGGCGTGAAGAAGATCATCGTGCTGATGGAGCACAACGCCAAGGACGGTTCAGCCAAGTTCAAGACGGCGTGCACCCTGCCGCTGACCGGCAAGGGCGTGGTGGACATGGTGATTTCCGAACTCGCCGTGCTGGCCCGCCCGGCCAAGGGCGCGGCGTTCAAGCTGATCGAACTGGCCCCGGGCGTTGATCTGGACACGCTGAAGGCCCGCACCGAAGGTCATTTCGACAGCTGAGCACTTGGGCCTGACACGAAAGCGGGGCCGGCAGCGGTTGCTGCCGGCCCCGCACTCCGGTCGGGGGAGATCAGAAGCGGAAGTTCACGCCGGTCATCACCGCATGGCGGTGATAGTTCAGGGTGGCGCCGCCGCCGATACCTGGCAGCGAATCGTTGCCGTAGTCGCTGTAAGCATATTCGATGCGGGCCGAGACATTTTTGCCCAGCATCTGCTCGTAACCGGCGCCCACGGTGTAGCCGTCACGGTTTTCCGCGCCGCCGGCCGGGTTGGTGACCGAGAATCGGGCGTTGCTGTAACCGCCGCGGGCATAGAGCAGGCCTTCCGGCGTCACCAGCCAACCGGCGCGGGCGGTGACGTTGATGGTGCGGCCGGCTTCCAGATCGAAGGTAGGGAAGCGGTTGCTGCCGGTGCGGCCGGTGAGCGAGGTTTCAACGCCGAGCACGGCGCTGCCCAAGTTGAAATCATAGCCGATCTGGCCACCATAAGCGAAGCCGTCACCTTTGGCGCGGACGGTGCTGGGCGGCACGGTGCCGAGATCGAGCGACTGACGGTCCTGCTGCCAACCAAGCTGGGCACCGATGAACGGGCCGTTGAAGTTCTTGGCTTCCTGCGCAACGGCCGGGCCAGCAAGGGCAGCGGCGGCGAGCAAAGCGAAAGCGAAACGTGACATTGGTGTATTCCTTGTTTTGCGCCGGCGATGGGGATGGCCGGCTGCACAAGGGGTTAGGCCCCGCTGGCTGGCCATGGCCTGAACCAAGCTGGGCAATTTGGTGGCGGTGTGGTGCATTTGCCATACACTGGCCTTGTTTCGTTCAGCGGGCCTTCAGCAGGGTGGCCAGCCGAAACACGTCGCTTGACGCCAATCAGCATATTCTTTATGTTTTGCATAAAGAATATGACTGGAGACAAAAAGTGACCGACATCAAGCATCGATTGCAAACCCTGCAGGGAGATTTCAGCGGCATGGCCCGCCTGCTCAGTGTGCTGTTCGCTTTTGCCGCTCTCTCGCTGTTTGCCGAGGCCTATGTGCCGCTGAAGCAGCTCGGTGCCGTGCTGGTCGCGGGGGATCGCGCCGGCAGCCCTGCCATAGGCGAACGGCTGATCGCATTGCTGCCGGCGGTTCTGCTGCTGGGTACTGTTTGGCAGGGGCAACGGCTGTTCAGCCATCTCGAAGGCGGCGCCTTGCTGGCACCAGTAACGGCACAGCATGTCCGGCGCAGCGGTGAATGGATGGTATCAGCCGCGGTATCGGCCCTGGTCATCGGCGAAATCCAGCACGGCACGGCCACGGGTTCGGCGCTACTGGTCGGGGTCGCTGCTGTCGGTCTGGCGCTGCGCAGCCTGGCCGGCGTGCTTGATCATGCCGCCGTCATGCAGGCCGATCTTGATCAGATCGTCTGAACCATGGCGATCATTGTCACCCTTGATGTCATGCTGGCCCGGCGCAAACTGAAGGCGCGCGATGTGGCGGCTGCCATCGGCATGGCCGAAACCAACCTGTCGCTGCTGAAATCCGGCAAGGTGAAGGGCGTGCGCTTCGACACGCTGGCGAAATTGTGCCGCGTGCTCGATTGCCAGCCGGGTGACCTGCTGGCGTTCGATTCCAACGGCCCGGATGAAACCGATTAGCCCTTCTTAAGGTGCCGGCGGCCCAACAGCTCGGCGATCTGCACCGCGTTCAGTGCCGCACCCTTGCGCAGATTGTCGGACACGCACCACAGCGCCAGGCCATGCTCCACGGTCGGATCCTTGCGCACGCGGGAGACGAAGGTGGCATAATCGCCGACGCATTCGACGGGGGTGACGTAGCCACCGTCTTCCCGCTTGTCGACGAGCATGATGCCCGGCGCTTCGCGCAGCAGGCTCTGCGCCTTGGCGACGGAGAGCGGCATTTCGAATTCGACGTTGATGGCTTCGCTATGGCCGACGAAGACCGGCACGCGCACGCAGGTCGCCGTCACCTCAATGTCGGGATCGAGGATCTTGCGGGTCTCCACCGTCATCTTCCACTCTTCTTTGGTGTACCCGTCCATGCCGCTGTCCGGCCCAAGGAAGCTGTCGATGTGGGGGATCACGTTGAAGGCGATGCGCTTGGTGAACTTCTCGTTCACCGGCTCGTCGCCCACGAAGATGGCGCGGCTCTGGGTGAACAGCTCGTCCATGCCGTCCTTGCCGGCGCCGGAAACTGATTGGTAGGTGCTCACCACGACGCGCTTGATGATGGCGGCATCGTGCAGCGGCTTCAGCGCCACCACCATCTGCGCGGTGGAGCAGTTGGGGTTGGCGATGATCATGCGCTTTTTATAGCCGTCGATGGCTTCCGGATTCACTTCCGGCACGATCAGCGGCACGTCGTGATCCATGCGATACAGGCTGCTGTTGTCGATGACGACACAACCCTGGCTCGCGGCCTTGGGGGCATAGATCTTCGTCGGGCCGGAACCGGCGGCAAACAGCGCGATATCCCAGCCGGTGAAATCGAAATGCTCAAGGTTCTGCACCTTGATCTCGCGACCGGTCTCGCCAAACTCGACCTTGTCGCCCACCGAGCGCGACGAGGCGACGGCAGCAATATCGTCGAGCGGGAACTGCCGTTCCGCCAGTATGTTCAGCATCTCGCGCCCGACATTGCCGGTGGCGCCCACAACAACGACCTTGTAGCCCATGTGTCACTCCTTGGGCTGCGGCTGTTAGCGCATCAGGGCGCAGAGTCCAATATTAACCGTGTGAAGCCGCCCTCAGAGCAGCGCAGCGATCCGCCTGATGGCTTCGTCAAAACCCTTGGCCTGGTGGGCGAAGCCGATCCGCAAGTGGCTGGGGTGGCCGAAACAGTCGCCCGGCGCGATCAGCACGCCGGCAGCCGCTGCGGCCGTGCAGAAGGGCCGGCTGTTGCGGCCATCGCGGAACCAAGGGAAGCAGGTGGTGCCGCCCTGCGGCGCGGTCCACGCCAATTGCCCGGCGGAACCATCGATCAGCGCCGCCAGCAGGGCCAGATTGGTTTCGGCGACCTGCTGCAGCCGGTCCAAAATCGCCTGCCGGTGCACCAGTGCATGGGCGGCCAGATGTTCCAGCACGGGTGAGCCGCTGACGGTGAAATAGCTGCGGGCGTTGATCATGGCCTGGCGGCGCCGGGCATCAGGTTCGATGATCCAGCCGGTGCGCAGGCCGGGCAGCGACATCGCTTTCGACAGGTCGCTGATCACCACGACATTGGCGATGCCGGCGGCCGATCGCTGGGGCGCGCCGAAATAGAGCGGGTGATAGACTTCGTCGACCAGCAGCCGGATCGACCGTTCAGCGAGAGCGGCCGCCAGTGTATCGATCTCGGTTCGTGGCATCACCACGCTGGTCGGGTTGTGCGGCGTGTTGAGGATGACCAGCGCAGTGTCCGCGGTGACGGCGGCCAGGATTGCCTTGGCGCTGAACGCAAAGCCGCTTGTGCCGCCGACAGCATAGGCTTGCGTCTTCAATCCCAGCGTCTGCGCCATGGCGGCATAGGCCGGGTATGCTGGATCGGGGATGAGAACATGAGCGCCGGGCTGGCTGACGAGACACAGCATGATTGACAGCGCTTCCGACGCGCCGGTGGCCATCACCACCCAGTCAGGATCTGCATCGTGAAAGGCGGCGACGGCAGTGCGCACCGCCAGCGCGCCCTGTGGCGGCGCATATCTGAGCGCGATCTCGCCGATGTCGAGGCCGGCGCCCCCCAACTGCGTCAGCGCTGCCACCGTGAAACCGGGGCCGGTGCTGGAGGCTAGATCAAATGCAATCGGCGGTGTGGCGAAGTTATAGGTCGCCAGCCATTCATCCAGCGCGAATGGCGGAAGTTCCACTATGCTTTCCTGCGGCCAAGGATGGCGGTCACCGCCAGATCAGCCGTCACATTGCCCAGCGTGCGGAACACGTCGGGCACCAGCTCCACCGCCAGCAGTACCGGCAGCACGGCGATGGGCACGCCCATGGCATTGGCGATTGGCACGCAGGCGGCGAGGAAGGTGATGGAC
>NZ_JAUMBI010000033.1:0-1747 GCF_032115815.1 Sandarakinorhabdus sp. | reverse complement strand
AGCGCTGGCCGGCCTTCACGCTGGCCGCCACTTCGCTGGCAAACCAGGCTTCCTGTTCGGTGCCGAGCAGGGTGCGGGCCGGGTTCTGCCATTCGCCGCTGGCAAACGCCTTGATGCCTTCTGGTCCAGCCTTCAGTGCGGTATTGAGATCCAGCTGCTTGTCACGGCCGGACTGCCGCGTATCCAGCGTCATCACCGATACCAGATTGCCGAAATCATAACGATGCCACGGCACCTCCGGGCTCATCAGCCATTCGCGGTGCGCCTTCAGTGCCGCGTCGCGGCGCAAATTCCACACGCCTTCATCATCCTGGTGATTCTGGGCGCCGCCCTTCCAGGTGTCGTTGGCGAATTCATGATCATCCCAGATGGCGATCATCGGGAAGCGCGCGTGGATCGCCTGCAGGCCCGGATCGGAGCGATAGCTGGCGTAACGCTGGCGATAATCGTCGATCATCAATATTTCATCGACCGGCAAAATCTCGCGGCCCGGCATCACTGTCTCGGGATAGCTGCCCATTTGATATTCATAGATATAATCGCCAAGGTGGATCACCGCATCGAGATCATCACGCACCGCGCCATGGGCATAGGCGTTGAAATGCCCGAACGGCCGGTTGGAGCAGGAAAACACCCCCAGTTTCAGCGCATCCAGCTTGCCGGTCGGCAATGTCTTGGTGCGGCCCACCATCGACATCGTGCCATCGGGCGCGGTGAAGCGATACCACAGCCACTTGCCATCAGGCAGGCCCGACACGCGCACCTGGGCGGTGCCCCAGCTTTCCGCGCCGGCCATCGCGTCTGCCCGGGCGATCACCCGGCTCATGCCTTCGTCTTCGGCCACCTCCAGCTTCAGCGCGGTGGCAGCGCCGGTCACACTGGCATAGCGCGTCCACAGCGTGACCGCGCCGGGGCCGGGATGGCCCGACGCCACGCCATGGGTGAAGCCGCTGATCGGCCACAGCCGCGCCAGCGCCGGGCGCACCGGCAGGATCAGGCCGGCCGCAGTGGCCCCCAGAAAGGCGCGACGATCGATGGCAGGACGCATGGCTGATTCCCCTTTAGACGTTGGCGCCATTAAACCGGATATTGTGACAATTTCGAGGGAGCCCGCCGCCATGGCGAAAATGCGCCAGAAGGCCGATCTGCCCAGCAAGGATTGCGCCGCCTGCGGCCGCCCGTTCAGCTGGCGGAAGAAATGGGCGCGCGAATGGGAGAATGTGCGATACTGTTCCGACGCCTGCCGCAGCGGCGCCTATGGACGGGCGCGCGCCGGCACGACAGAATGACGCAAATTTTGGGGAGGAATCACATGGCCACGCAACTGAAAACGCCGAGTGTGAAGGACCAGGTTTCCGCCGAGGAATGGGCGCTGCGCGTCGATCTCGCCGCCGCCTACCGCCTTGTGGCGCATTATGGCTGGGACGATCTGATCTTCACCCACCTCAGCGTGCGCGTGCCGGGGCCGGAACATCATTTCCTGATCAACCCTTATAATCTGATGTTCGAGGAAATCACCGCGTCCAGCCTCGTCAAGATCGACGTCGAAGGCCATCCGGTGATGGAAACGCCGTATCTCACCAACGCCGCCGGCTTCACCATCCATTCGGCCATCCACATGTCGCGCGAGGATGCCCACGCCGTCATCCACTTGCACACGCCGCACGGCCAGGCGGTTTCTGCGCACAGCGAAGGCCTGATGCCGATCACGCAGACGGCCATGCTGATCCGCGACGAGCTGACCTAT
>NZ_JAUMBI010000032.1:0-62641 GCF_032115815.1 Sandarakinorhabdus sp. | reverse complement strand
GCTTGGCAGCGGCAAGTGGAAAGAACTGATCACACGCTACCTGCAAAGCCTTGGCAGCGGTGCTGTGGGCGAACCCATAAACCTTCAGGCCTTCTTCGCGGATGCGTTTGGCAAGGCTGGTGAAATCTCCATCCGAGGTGACGATGCAGAATCCATCCACCGACCTTTTGTGCAGGAAATCCATGGCATCAACAGCTAGAGCAATGTCGCTTGCGTTCTTTCCGGCAGAAGTGTGCCCATTCTGGTGAGCAGAGCCTCCGTGTTCGCTGATGACTTTCGGCCATTCCTTCACGCCGTCGCGAGTGAAGTCGCCATAAACGCGCCGAATGATCGGATTGCCTAACTTGTGGACGTGCGCGAAAAGGTTGGCGGCATCTTTTGCCGGAATGTTTTCGCCATCAATTAGGACTGCAAGCCGCAGCGTGCCACCATTACTGCTCATCTTCACAACCTGCACCTGTTGGCCCCGATGCCGCAAGGGGGCAAGCAAACTTGCCGCTGGGCCGGCTTTGCTCTAGGCGCAGCGCCCAAGGAGCAAGCTCATGACAGCGCGCACAGCCAGCATTTCCCGCGTGACCAAGGAAACCCAGGTCGAGGTGCATGTGAACCTTGACGGCAGCGGCACGTACGATGTGTCGACCGGCATTGGTTTCCTCGATCACATGCTGGAGCAACTGTCGCGGCACAGCCTGATCGATCTGACCGTGAAGACCACGGGCGATCTGCACATCGATGGCCACCACACCACGGAAGACACCGGCATCGCGCTGGGCGAAGCCGTGGCCAAGGCGCTGGGCGATCGGCGCGGCATCACGCGTTATGGCGATGCGCTGATCCCGATGGATGAAACGCTCACCCGGGTGGCGCTCGACATTTCGGGGCGGCCCTACCTGGTGTGGCGCACATCGTTCAGCCAGCCCAAGCTGGGCACGCTCGATACCGAGATGTTCAAGGAATTCTTTGCCGCCTTTGCCGGCAGCGCGGGCATCACGCTGCACATCGAGACGCTGTATGGGGTGAACAATCACCACATCGGCGAAAGCTGCTTCAAGGGCGTGGCGCGGGCGTTGCGCGCGGCCGTGGCGATTGATCCGCGCAAGAGCGATGCGATCCCCAGCACCAAGGGCACGTTGGGAGGCTCTGGCGCCGGTGCCTGATACGCTTGCGCTGGTTGATTATGGGGCCGGCAATTTGCGCTCTGCGGCGCGGGCGCTGGAGCGGGCGGGTGCGCGCGTGGTGGTGACCGATGATCCGGCGGTGATTGCGGGCGCCAGCCGCATCGTGTTGCCGGGCGTGGGTGCCTTTGCCCAGTGCATCGGCCAGCTGCGCGAGAAGTCCGGCATCGAAGCGGCGCTGAACGAAGCGGTGAACGGGCGCGGCGTGCCGTTCCTGGGCATTTGTGTGGGCATGCAATTGCTGGCCAGTGAAGGCCACGAGCATGGCGTGCACAAGGGCCTGGGTTGGCTGCCGGGCAAGGTCGAGCGACTGACGCCTTCGGACCCGACACTGAAGATTCCGCACATGGGCTGGAACCGCGTCGAAGCGGTGAACGGCGCTGAAGTGCCGTCGGGCGACGCCTATTTCGTGCACAGCTATGCCTTCACGCCTGAAGATGCGGCCGATGTGCAGGCGGTTTCCGATCACGGCGGGCGCTTTGCCGCCATCGTCAAGCGCGGCCATATCACTGGCGTGCAGTTCCACCCGGAAAAGAGCCAGGCTTACGGGCTGGCGTTCCTCTCCAATTGGCTGAAGTCATGATCATTTTCCCCGCCATCGATTTGAAGGGCGGCCAGTGCGTGCGGCTGGCCGAAGGCGACATGAACCGCGCCACCGTTTATGCTGATGATCCCGCCGCCCAAGCCGCGCTGTTCCGCAGCGCTGGCGCAACGCATCTGCATGTCGTCGATCTGGATGGCGCGTTCGCGGGCGATTCCCGCAATGCGGCTGGCGTCAAGGCGGCGCTGTCCGGCTTTGGCGGCGGCAAGGTGCAGGTTGGCGGCGGCATCCGCACCGCGGCGCATGTGGAGGGCTGGCTGGCGGCAGGCGTGTGGCGCGTGGTGATGGGCACGGCCGCTCTGGACAATCCCCATCTGGTTCGCGGCCTAGCCAAGGGTCATCCGGGCCGCATCGTCGTCGCAGTCGACGCGCGTGACGGCATGGTGGCGACGCGCGGTTGGGCTGACGTGTCGACGCTGCCGGTGGCTGAACTTGCGAAGCAGTTTGAAGACGCCGGCGTGGCGGCTGTGCTGTTCACCGACGTCGGCCGCGATGGCATGTTGAAGGGCGTGAACGTCGAAGCCACCGTGGCGCTGGCGGCGGCGACCAGCCTGCCGGTTATTGCCTCGGGCGGTGTGGCCTCCATCGCCGATATTCATGCGCTGATCGGCAAGCCCGGTATCGAAGGCGTCATCACGGGCCGCGCGCTTTACGACGGCCGGCTTGATCTGGCCGAGGCCATCAGGGTCGCGGCATGACACTGGCCGTCCGCATCATCCCCTGCCTTGATGTCGCCAATGGCCGCGTGGTGAAGGGCGTGAACTTCGTCGCTTTGCGCGATGCCGGCGATCCGGTGCAGGCGGCCGCGGCCTATGATGCGGCCGGGGCGGACGAACTCTGCTTCCTCGACATCACGGCCTCCCACGAAAACCGCGGCACATTGCTCGATATCGTCGAGCGCACCGCCGATCAGTGCTTCATGCCGCTCACTGTTGGTGGCGGCGTGCGTTCGGTGGAGGATGCGCGCGCGCTGCTGCTGGCCGGCGCCGACAAGGTGGCGGTGAACAGCGCCGCCGTCGCGCGCCCGGCGCTGATTGGCGAATTGGCCATGCGCTTCGGCGAACAATGCGTGGTGGTGGCGGTCGATGCCAAGGCCGTCGGCCCAGGCAAATGGGAAATCTTCACCCACGGTGGCCGCAAGGCGACCGGCATCGACGCGGTGGCCTATGCCATCGAAGCCGCGCGTCTGGGCGCCGGCGAAATCCTGCTCACCTCGATGGATCGCGACGGCACCAAGGCCGGTTACGATCTGGCGCTGACCCGGATGATTTCCGATGCGGTGCCGGTGCCGGTGGTGGCCTCGGGCGGGGTGGGCGGCGTCGCCGATCTTGTCAGCGGCGTGCGCGACGGCCATGCTTCGGCCGTGTTGGCGGCCTCCATCTTCCATTTCGGCGAAGTGACCGTGGCCCAGGCGCGCGCGGCGCTGGCAGACGCCGGGCTGCCGGTGCGGGAGGTGTTTCATGGAGCGCTTTGATCAGCTGCTGGCCACCATCATCGAACGGCGCAGCGGCGATCCGGCGACGTCTTACGTGGCCAAACTCACCGCCAAGGGCCGCGCCAAGATGGCGCAGAAACTCGGCGAGGAAGCCGTGGAAGTGGTGATCGCCGCAATGAGCGACGACAAGCCGGGCATGGTGTCGGAAAGCGCCGATCTGATGTTCCATCTGGCCGTGCTGCTGGCCGATGCCGGCCTGTCGTTCGACGACGTTCGCGCCGAACTGGCCCGCCGTGAGGGCGTTTCGGGCATCGACGAGAAGGCCAAAAGGTCGACGTAAGGAGGCCTCCGGCGGGCAGGGGCTGAGCCCCTGCACCCACTTTCGTTTTCGGGCTGTTCAAAACCAACGGGTGCAGGGTCCGCGACCTTGCCCGCCGGAGGCATTTTATTCACGCAATCCGGCTGAACGCCTTCAATCGTCTCGCCGTTGCTTGCGCCGCCGCTGCATCGCCCTTGGCCAGCACCGCCGCCAGTTCCAGCCCTTGCCGCTTCAGCAGTGCTTCAAACCCGTCCTGCGCGGGCAGGCTTTCCAGCCCCTTCAGCAGTCCGGCCGCGCGTGTGGCGTTGCCGGCGTCGAGATCGAGCAGGGTGATGGCAAAGAACACGCGGGTAGACGGCAGGCCCGGTGCCAGTTTCAGCGCCTGGGCGTAGCAGCGCTCCATCTCGGATTTCTTGGCGCCCAGTGCGGTGCCGGCGAGGAAGCTGCCCACGGTGGCGACCGCGCCGCCGTGCCAGCCGCCGAGTGCGCCCCACACCAGGCTGTTGTCGGGGTGGGCGGTTCGGATGGTTTCGAAGCGGCGGCGGGTTTCCTTGGCGAGGCCGATGCCGCGTGTGAGCTGCGCGCGGTAGGCGATGGCGACGGCCTTTTGCAGTTGCGCCGGCACGTTGGCGGGATCGCGGGCCAGTGCCTTGTCGAAATCGGATTCGGCTGCAGTGACGATGGCCAGCGCCCGGGTCTTGTCCGTCGTCTGATAGCCGGCGATGGCGAGTTGCGCCCGGCCCGACAGGATCAGGCTCTCCACCGTGTTCTCCGCCCGTCCCTCGCGCATAGCCCCAGCCCAATCGCCGGCGCGGAATTCATCGATGGCGGCGGCGCTGGCGGGGCTGGCCAGCGCCAGAAGCAGGGCGAAGAGGGGTTTGGACATGCTGTTTCCCGCTTGGAGAGGCTGAACTTGTCGGCAATACTCCACGTTCATGCCAGAACGGCAGCTTAATCCCAGCACGCGGAGATGACGCAGATGAGCGATTTTTCGGGCAAATCGGTGATGGTGCTGGGCGGCAGCCGGGGAATTGGGGCGGCGATCGTGCGCCATTTCACGAAAGCCGGCGCGAATGTCTCCTTCAGCTATTCCGGTTCACCCGATGCGGCGGCAGCAGTTTCGGCCGAAACGGGCGCCACGGCGGTGATGGCCGACAGCGCCAACCGCGACGAACTGATTGCCGCGGTGGCGGCGGCAGGCGCGCTCGACATTATGGTAATCAACGCCGGCGTGGGCATCATGGGCGATCCGCTGACGACGAATCCCGATGCCGTTGACCGGCTGATCGATATCAATGTGCGTGCGGTCTATTTTGCTGGGGTCGAAGCTGGCCGCCAGATGCACGACAATGGCCGGATCGTCATCATCGGTTCGATCAGCGGTGATCGCGCGCCGTGGCCCGGCGGTACGGCCTATGGGATGTCCAAATCCGCCGTGCAGGGCATCGGCCGCGGCCTGGCGCGCGATTTCGGTGCGCGCGGCATCACCGTCAACGTGGTGCAGCCAGGCCCGGTCGACACCGACATGAACCCGGCGAACGGCCCGATGGCCAAAATGATGCATTCCGGCATGGCTATCAAACGCCACGCCACGGCTGATGAAGTGGCCTCGCTGGTGCTTTATCTCGCCAGCCCGGCCGCCGCGATGATTACCGGGACGACACAGACGATTGATGGCGGGGCGGGGATTTAATCCGCCAGCGCGTCCGCGATCAGCGCCCGGCTTTGTGCCAGGCCATAAAGCGCGATGAAGCCGCCCATGCGGGGGCCATTCTGGCTGCCGATGAGGATTTCATAGAGCGCCTTGAACCAGTCGCGCAGGTTTTCGTAGCCGGCGGCCTTGCCGGCTTCGTAGACTTCGAACTGGTAGGCTTCGGCGTCCCCGTCTGCGCCCACGGCGGCCAGACGCGCATCGAGATCGCGCAGGGCGGCGGCTTCGGTTTCGGTGGGTGCGCGGCGGTTGAGGCCGGGGACGACGAAATCGCGGGCATAGGCAGCGGCGTGATGGACCAGCCGGTCGAGCATCGGGTGGGATTCCGGGCTGGAGCCGGGGGCATAGCGCTTCACGAAGCCCCACAGCCGCGCCGGATCGTCGGTGGCGGCGACCGAGGCGAGGTTGAGCAGCAATGAGAAGCTCACCGGCAGCGCGTGGCTGGGCGGCTTGCCTTCGTGGATATGGTGCACCGGGTTGCCGAGCTGCTGTTCGATCGGCTGTTCCGGGTAACGGCTGAGGAAATCGGCATAATCCTCGATAGCGCGCGGGATCACGTCGTAATGCAGGCGCTTGGCCTTGCGCGGGCTTTGGAACATGTAGAGCGCCAGGCTTTCGGGCGGGCCGTAATCCAGCCATTGTTCGATGGTCAGGCCGTTGCCCTTGGACTTCGAAATCTTGGCGCCTTCGCCATCGAGGAACAGCTCGTAATTGAAGCCGGCGGGTGGGTTGCCGCCGAGCGCGCGGACGATCTTGCCGGAGAGCATGACGCTGTCGATCAGATCCTTGCCGGCCATTTCGTAATCGACGCCCAGCGCCAGCCAGCGCATGGCCCAATCGACCTTCCACTGCAGCTTGCAATGGCCGCCGGTGACGGGAACGGTAACGGTGTCGTTGGTGCCGGGGCGGACGTAGGAGACCGTTCCTGCCGCGACGTCGCGGGCGATGATCGGCACCTGCAGCACATGGCCGGAAACCGGATCAACCGGCAGGAACGGCGAGTAGGTGGCGCGGCGCTCGGGGCCGAGGGTGGGCAGGATGATGCCCATCACGTCGTCATAATGCGCCAGAATGCGCAGCAGCGTCGCATCGAACATGCCGCTGGCGTAGCATTCGGTGGACGACAGGAACTCGTAATCGAACCCGAACGAATCGAGGAAAGCCCGCAGGCGAGCGTTGTTGTGGGCGCCAAAGCTGCTGTGCGTGCCGAACGGGTCGCGCACCTGGGTCAGTGGCTTGCCGAGGTCTTCGCGCAGCATTTCGGGGTTGGGGATGCCATCCGGCACCTTGCGCAGCCCGTCCATGTCGTCGGAAAAGGCGATCAGGCGCGTCTTCACGCCCGGCACCAGCGCTTCGAAGGCGCGGCGAACCATGGTGGTGCGCACCACTTCGCCAAAGGTGCCGATGTGCGGCAGGCCCGATGGGCCATAACCGGTTTCAAAGATCACCGCGTGGCCGGCCGGCACGCCGTTCGGATAGCGCGCCAGCACCTTGCGGGCTTCCTCGAAGGGCCAGGCCTTGTTCTCAAGAGCGGCGGCTTGCAGGGTTTCGGTGGTGATGGTCATGGCTTTTGGCTATCGGTTGGGTTCGGCCTTCCTCTGGCGACTGAACTTCATGAGTGCAACTGAATCCCGCGATGCGCCGTTGGCGATCCCGGCGCTGGTGGCCAGCCATGCCGGGGTGTGGATTGCCGCGCCGGATGGCAGCGTGCGCGGGGTGGGGCGCGGCGAGGCGATGGCCCGCGCCGGGGACAGCCCGCACCTGCTGCTGAATGCGCCCGTCACGGCGAGCCGGCTGGGCATTGGCGAATTGTCGGGCCTTGATCTGCTGGAGTTGTTCGCTTTTCTGTATCCGGCGCGCTTTGCCGTGCCGACGGCGCATGGGCTGGCGGCGGCGTTGGGGATCGCGCCGCCCAAGGGCGAGAGTGATGCCGGCTTCCTGCAACGGGCGGCCGGGGCGTTGCTGGCGGTGGCGGCACAGCCCGATTGGCCAGAACGGCATGGCGCGTGGACGTCATTGCAAAGCCTTGGCCGCCAACGCTGGGCCTGGGCGCCGCATCTGGCAAAGTTGATCGAAAAGCCGCGCGCGCCCGAACGCCACGTGTTCCAGTTGCTGCCCAAGTGGGAGGAAGCGCCGCCGCGCCCCACGCCGCGTGTGGTGGCGCTGGAGGATGGTGCGGTGGCGGCGGAACTGGCGCGGCTGGTGGGCAGTGGCGCCGAACAGCGCGATGGCCAGCGCGATTATGCGCGGGCCGCCGCCGCCGCCTTCGCCCCGCGCGATGCCAGCGGTGCGCCGCAGATGATGCTGGCCGAAGCCGGGACGGGCATTGGCAAGACGTTGGGCTACCTGGCGCCGGCCAGCCTTTGGGCGCGCGAGGCGCAAGGGACGGTGTGGGTGGCGACCTTCACCAAGGCGCTGCAACGCCAATTGGATGCCGAAACCGCGCGGGTGTGGCCCGATCCGGCCGAACGCCGTGCCAAGGTGGTGGTGCGCAAGGGCCGGGAGAATTATCTCTGCCTGCTCAACCTAGAAGACGCGGTGCAGGGCGGTTTCGGCGGGCGCGCGGCGGTGTTTGCGCGGCTGGCCGAACGTTGGGCCGAATACACGCGCGATGGCGACATGGTAGGGGGCGATCTGCCCGGCTGGTTGCCGCCGCTGTTTGGCCGCACCAGCTTTGCCGGGCTGACCGATCGCCGCGGCGAGTGCATTTATGCGGCCTGCCCGCATTATCGCAGCTGCTTCATCGAACGCGCGACACGGGCCAGCGCTCAGGCCGATCTGGTGATCGCCAACCACGCGCTGGTGATGATCAACGCGGCGCGCGGCCGGGCCGAAGGCAGCGGCCTCACCCGGCTGGTGTTCGACGAAGGCCATCACCTGTTCGACGCCGCCGATGCAACGTTCGCGGTGGCGCTGACCGGCCGCGAGGCGGTGGAGTTGAAGAACTGGCTGCTCGGCCCGGAACGCGCGGCCGGGCGCGGCCGGCGGCG
This sequence comes from Sandarakinorhabdus sp., assembly GCF_032115815.1. Taxonomy (GTDB): domain Bacteria; phylum Pseudomonadota; class Alphaproteobacteria; order Sphingomonadales; family Sphingomonadaceae; genus Sandarakinorhabdus. Next base: position 54,410 of record NZ_JAUMBI010000032.1, on the reverse strand, counting down.
CGGGCTCGCGGCGCGGCTGGCCGATGCGATCAGCTATGATGATGAGGCAGCGCAGGCGGTGGAACGTATTGCGGCGGCGGCGCGGCACTTGCCCGGCGAAGGCTGGCTGGGGCGGGTGGGCACGGATGAAGCCGAAGGGCCATTGGAAGGCCTGTTCGCTGCCGTGCGCGGCCAAGTGCTGGCGCGCGCCGAGGAGGCTGATCACGGCTATGGCCTCGAAACCGAAGTCGCCGAAGTCCTGCCCCGGCTGGTGGAGGCCGCCGCCGCCGCTACTGCAGCGCTGGGCGCGATGGTGACGCCGATGGCGCAGCTGGAAGGCCGGCTGGCGCTGCTGCTGGAGGATCCGCCCGATTGGCTGGATGGCGGGGCGCGAGCGCGAGTGGAAGGCGCGCGCGCCGGCTTGACGTTGCGGGCGCAGTTGCTGGGCGCGTGGCAGCAACTGCTGGCGCGCCTTGGAGGCCCGGCCGATCCGGATTTCATCGATTGGCTGGACCTGGCGCGCGCCGAAGGGCGGCTGCTTGATGTCGGTATCCAGCGGCGCTGGCTTGATCCGATGCGGCCATTCGCCGGTGCGGTGCTGGAGCCGGCGCATGGCGTGCTGGTGACGTCGGCCACGCTGCGGTCGCGGCCCGATGCGTTGGCCGATGATTGGCGGGATGCCGAACTGCGTACCGGCGCGGCGCGGCTGCCGCGCCCGGCCAAGCATTTCGCGGCATCGAGCCCGTTTGATTACAGCGCCCAGGCGCGCGTGCTGATCGTGACCGACGTGAAACCGCGCGATATCGCCGGGCTGGCCCATGCCTATCGCACGCTGATCGAGGCGGCGGGCGGCGGCACGCTGGGCTTGTTCACGGCCATCGCGCGCTTGCGGGCGGTGCATGCGCGGCTGGCGGATCCGTTGGCGCGCGCTGGCCTGCCGCTTTATGCCCAGCATGTTGATCCCATCGATACGGCAACGCTGGTCGATATCTTCCGGGCCGAGCCGGGGGCGAGTCTGCTCGGCACGGATGCGCTGCGCGATGGGGTGGATGTGCCGGGCACGTCCTTGCGGCAGGTGATCATGGAAGGCGTGCCGTGGCCGCGCCGCACGGTTCTCCACGCAGCAAGGCGGCTCGCGGGCGGGGGCAATAGCTTTGATGATCGGGTGGTGATGGGCCGGCTGGCGCAGGCGTTCGGCCGGCTGATCCGGCGCGCCGATGATCATGGCCATTTCGTGCTGCTGGGGCCGGCGGTGCCGTCGCGGCTGCTCGGCGCCTTCCCGCCCGGTGTGCCGATCGAGCGCGTATCGCTGGAGGAGGCGGTGCGATTGGTGAAGGCCGGCGTTTCGGCCTCTGGAATCGTCGCCGGTGATGTGCCAAGCCTTGGCCACACATGAAGACGCTCACGCTCTTGCGCCACGCCAAGTCCGGCTATGACGATCCCCTGCTGCGGGATTTCGATCGGCCGCTGAACGATCGCGGCCGGCGCGCGGCGATGAAGGTGGGGCAGTGGCTGGGCGCTGCGATACGGCGCGGCGACATGCCGGATTTCGCGCTGGTCTTTGCCTCGCCCGCCGTGCGTGTGCGCCAGACCATCGAAGGCCTGGAAGCCGGCATGAACCGGCCGCTGGCGCCGGTGTATGAACAGCGCATCTATCTGTCCTCATCCGCCACGCTGATCGAACTCTGCGCCGGTTTTTCCGACGAGTTTTCCGATGCCATGCTGGTCGGCCACAATCCGGGGCTGGAAGATCTGCTGCTGGAACTGGTGCCGCCGGGCGGGAAACTGCGGGCCGAGGCGGAGCTGAAATATCCGACCGCCACGCTGGCCCGGCTCGATATCGCCATCGATCGTTGGGCGCAGATCGATGGCGGCCGGGCGGAGCTGACCAAGTTCGTGCGGCCGCGTGATCTCGATCCGAGCCTGGGCCCGGACGATTAGAGTTTCAGCACCCGCCCCAGCCGCCCGCGCACGGCCCACATGATCGCAGCGCCCGTCAGCGGGAAGGCGGCGTGGAGCAGCCAGAAGGCGCTGATGTCCATCGTCTCGTAAAAGCGCCCCAACCAGCCCGATATGGTGCTGCCAAGAAACACCGCGAACTGCACCGCGCCCAGCATCACGCCGGTGATGGCCATCGGGGCGGCGCGGGAAAACAGCGCGTTCACCGTTGGGACGAGGTAGAGCCAGCCGACATTCAGCACCAGGTGGAAAGCGACGACCCACAAGATGGGCGTCTTTTCGGCACCGCTGCCCGCCGCCAGCCAGACAAAGGCGCTTCCCATCAGCGCCATGCCGATGCCGATCTTGCCCAGTTCTTTCGGCTCCTTGCCGCGTGCTGCCTGCCAGCGCCACAGCGCCAGCGCCGGCGGCACGGCGAGGATGGGGGCCAGGCTGTCAAACGCCTGCAGCCAGGTAACGGGGACGTCAAAGCCCAGCACCATGCGATCCAGATGATCGCGGCCCCACAGAGAATAAACGTTCCACACTTGGCTTTGCGCCAGCCAGAACAGGCTGGTGAGCAGCATGACGCCGATCAGCGCTGCGATCGTTTTGCCGTCGCCCGGTTGCAGCCGGGCGCTGCGGCGGGTTTCGGGTGGGGTATCGGCCGGCATCAGGCCGTTGCCCACCAGCAGCGTGATCGCGGCCAGCGCCATGCAGCCGGAGGCCGCGGCAAAGCCCCATTGCCAGTTTACCCGTTCGCCCAGCGCGCCGATGAGCAGCGGGCCGAGGAAGGCGCCGGTGTTGAGGCCGGCGGCAAGAATGGAGAAGGCCGCATCGCGGCGAGCATCGTCGCGGGCATAGAGATGACCGGTCTGTGCGTTCAGGTTGCAGCGCAACGCGCCCGCGCCGAATGCGCAGACCAGCAGGCCGGGCAGGAATGTTGCCGGGATCACCACCATCACCATGCCGGTCGTGGCCAGCACCGCACCCAGGATGCAGGTGAGGCGCGGGCCCCAGAGGCGATCGCCCAACCAGCCGCCCAAAAGCGGGGTGAGGAAGAACAGGCCAAGATAAAGCCCCATCGTCTGGGTGGCGAGCGCCTGCAGACTCATCGGGCCGAACAGGCTTTCCAGCAGGCCGCGCCACGCATCGAAGCCGCCAACACTGGCCAGCTGATCGGGCGTGAACAGGAAATTTGCCATGTAGAGGATCAGCAGCGCCTGCACGCCATAGACGCCGGCCGCCTGCAGCGCTTCCGCCACGGTGACGATTGTCAGGCCCACCGGATGGCCTGCGAAAGTGCGCGTTTCCCCCATGGCCGGCACCGTGGACGGTGGCCGCGTCACCCGCAAGGGGTGATTAGCGGGGTGTGTCCTCTGCAGCGCGCCGCCGCTCGCGTGCTGCACGCTTGGCGTCGCGCTCGGCCTGCTCATCCGCCTTGCGGGCGGCGCGGCCGCGCTTGATGTCGGCCTCTTCCTGGCTTTCAGTGGCGGTGTCGTAGATGATTTCGCCGGCCTTGATCGGCGCGGTGATGATGGTCTTGGCGGCGCTCATCAGGCACCCGGCGAGCAGCAGCGGCAGGGGAAGCAGAAGCAACGGGCGCAACAACATGGTTACCTCATAACAGCAGTTTGCTGACGCTTTGATGAAGCGGCCTCAGGCAATTGCGGTTGCCGGCAGCGCCAACAGCTTCGGAATCGCCGCCTTGAACGGAAAGAAGCCCTTTTTCGCGTGCGGCCAGGCCACATCATCCCACGCCCGCCGCAACCGCACCAGCTGCACGCCGTCGGCGGCCAGCGCGGGGGCCAGCACGTCGAGCCGGTCCTTAACCGGGCCTACGGGCGAATCGGCCGTGATGATCTGCGTCAGCCGGTGGCGGGCGGCCCAATCGCGCATGGCGTCCACGCCGAAGGTGGCGTCCACCCGTTCCGGTTCCAGCCCCAGCCGCGTGGCGGCGCGTTCAAGCCCGTCGGCCAGCATCGCCATGGCCACCTGGTGTTTCAGCGGCGCCGGGGTGCCGCCGATATCAGCTGTGGCAGCCAGCGCCACGATGGCACCGGGCAGGGCCAGCGTTTCAAGGCTGGTGTCTTCCGTGGTGACGAACAGACCGGTGCGGGCGGCGGGATCGGCCTGGATCACCGGTGCGGGCGGGATCGGTGGCGGGATGATGTCCGCTGGCCACGGCGCGGCCTCGCGGGCCAAAGGCGCATCCACGGCAAAGCGTCCGCCCGACAGATCGCGGATCAGATCGGCGCGGGCCAGATAAGTCTTCCCCGCCGTCTGCAGGCCCACCACCCAGCGCCAGCCAAGCGTGTTGCTGGCCGGGCAAGCATCGAGGAGGTGCTTGTAGAAGAAGGCTGCGCCCAGCTGCCAGGGCAGGCGCAAAGTGAAGCACCAGATGCTGGCAAAGCTCATCCGCACATGGTTGTGCAGCCAGCCGGTTTCGATCAGTTCGTGCACCCAGGTATCGAAACAGTCGATGCCGGTGTTGCCGGTGAGTGCCAGTTCGTACCGGCGCTGCCACTTGCCGTCCTCGGCCAGCATCGCCTCCATGCGCACCACATCGGCCTGCCATCGTGTCCAGATTTCCGGGCGCTGCTGCAGCCAGCCGACCCAGTAAGTGCGCCAGCACACTTCCTGCACGAATTTTTCGGCGCCGGTGAAACCATGAGCAGCGATGGCGGCGGCGGCGACTTCGGCTTCGCTCACCAGCCGGCGGCGGATGGCGGGGGACAGCAGCGACGTGGTCGCGTTGCCCTCTGGCCCGCTGTCATGATTGCGCCGCGCGGCATAGGCGCGGCCGGCCATTGGCAGGAAACCGTGCAGTCGGACAAGGGCGGCGTCGCGGGTAAGGGGAAAGCGCATAGCGGCGGCATAGCGGTTTCACCGCCCATCTGCGCGACGCTGCGATGCCGCAGGCCTCAGACGGTAAAGCTTTCCCCGCAGCCGCAGCTGCCCTTGGCGTTGGGGTTATTGAACACGAAGCCGGCGGTGAAATCATCCTCGCGCCAGTCCATCGTGCTGCCAATCAGGTACATCAGGCTGCCACCATCGACGAACAACGTGCCGCCAGGCGTGTCGATGCGCTCGTCTGCCGGCTTGGCGGCGGTGACGTAGGCCAGATCGTAGGCGAGGCCGGAACAGCCGCGGCGCGGGGTAGAGAGGCGCACACCAACGGCATCGGCGGGAGCGGCGGCGAGGATCGCGGCGATGCGGTTCGATGCGCCTTCCGTCACGATCAACGGCGCGGGGCGCGGGCGGCGCAGCGTGGTGGTTTCCATCACAACATTCCCATCTCGAGCTTGGCTTCGTCGGTCATCTTGCCGGGGTCCCACGACGGCTCCCACACCAGATTGACGTCGCAGCTTTGCACGCCCGGCACGGCGCACACGCGGATTTCGACTTCGCCGGGCATGGATTCAGCCACCGGGCAGGTTGGCGTGGTCAGCGTCATCGTCACCACGGCGTGGCCGTTATCGACCTCGACGCCATAGATCAGGCCAAGATCGTAGATGTTCACCGGGATTTCCGGATCGTGGATCTGGCGCAGGGCGGCAACAATTTCATCCACCAGGTCGCTGCTCGCGTCGGCAGGGGCCGGCTCGGGCTTCTGTTTCAGGAAGCCATCGAGATAATCCGGTGTGTGGCCACTCGATTCCGCTTCCTGCATGGCGCGGATGGGCGGCGCCTTGGCCACCGGCTTGGCTTCGCCCACTTCTTCGACTTCGAAAGCGCGTTCGCTCATCACTTCACCCCAAAAATACGGGAAACACGGGAAAGGCCATCCACCAGCCGTTCGACATCGCGCGGGCTGGAATAGAGGCCGAAACTGGCACGGGCGGTGGCCGGCACGCCGAGCAGGTTCATCAGCGGCTGGGCGCAATGATGCCCGGCGCGGATGGCCACACCCGCTTCATCCAATATGGTGCCGATGTCGTGCGGATGCACCCCCTGCAGGGTGAAACTGAGGATGCCGGCGGAATCTTCTGGGCCCCACAGGCGGATGCTGTTGAGGCCGGAGAGGGCTTCGCGGGCTTGTGCAACCAGCGCGGCTTCGTGGGCGTGGATGCGGTCGAGCCCGATGCTTTCCACATAATCGATGGCGGCGGCGAGGCCGATCACGCCTTCAATATGCGGCGTGCCGGCCTCGAAACGGCCGGGCGGCGGGGCATAGGTGGTCTTCTCGAACGTCACCGTTTCGATCATGGCGCCCCCGCCCTGCCACGGCGGCATGGAGCCCAGAATCTCGGCCCGCGCCCACAGCACGCCGATGCCGGTCGGGCCATACAGCTTATGGCCCGACAGCACATAGAAATCGCAATCGAGCGCCGCCATGTCGAGCGCGAGGCGCGGTGCGGCCTGGCAGCCATCGACCATCAGCAGTGCACCGGCTGCATGGGCGGCATCGGCGATACGGCGCACATCGCCGACGCCGCCGAGCACGTTGGAGACATGCGCGATGCTGACCAGCTTGGTTTCCGGGCGGATCAGGGCGATTAGCGCAGCTTCGTCGATGCGGCCATCGTCGGTGAGCGGGGCGACATCGAGCACGGCGCCGCTGCGTTCGCACAGCATCTGCCACGGCACGATATTGCTGTGATGTTCCAGCGCCGAAATCAGGATGCGGTCACCGGCCTTCAGGCGCTGGCCCCAGCTTTGCGCGACCAGGTTGATGCCTTCAGTGGCGCCGCGCACGAATACGACTTCATCCGGAGAGCCTGCGCCGATGAAGCGGGCGACGGTGGCGCGGGCCTCCTCAAACCGCAGCGTCATCGTGGCGGAGCGTTCGTACACACCGCGATGCACAGTGGCATAATCCGGGCCATAGACACGGGCGATGGCGTCGATCACCGCTTGCGGCTTCTGCGAGGTCGCCGCCGTGTCGAGATAGGCCCAATCGCCGGCCAAACCGGGGAAATCCCCCTTCAGATCGAGCAAGGCAGGCGCAGTCGCCACGGTCACGCTGCCGTCTCCAGCAGGGCGGTGATTTCGGCGTCAAGCGCTTCGGTGGTCGCTTCGTCCAGGCCTTCCAGCGCGTCTGACAGGAAGGCGCGGGTGAGCAGGGCGCGGGCCGGGGCCGGCGGCACGCCGCGGCTGGTCATGTAGAACAGCGCGTTGTTGTCGATCTCGCCGATGGCAGCGCCGTGGGCGCATTTCACATCGTCGGCGAAGATTTCCAGTTCCGGCTTGGCGTTGGCCGTTGCGCCGCGGTTGAGCAGGATCGCCTTGAACGACTGGCTGGCGTCGGTCTTCTGGCCTTCGCGCGCCACGGCGACCTGGCCCAGATAACTGGTCGTCGCCGTGCCGCCGGCCACAGCGCGCACGATCTGGCGGCTGGTGGCATTTGGACCAACATGGCGGACGGTGGTGACCAGTTCGATGGTTTGCGCGCCGTTGCCGATGAGGATCGCGCCCAACTGGAAATCAGCGCCGTCGTGCAGCGTCACATCAAGCGCGATACGGCCATAGGTGCGGCCCGAATCGAGGATGGTGATCCGACAGGCCCCGCCCGCGCCGATATTGATGGCGAGGTGGCGGATGCCTTCTTCCGTGGCCCGGATGATGTCGGCATGCGCCTCGCCGGCCGGCACGACGACCGGCTCGACCGCGACCGGCCAGTGGCGGGCGACGGCGGCGAGGTCGCTGTAGCGCCAGGCTTCGTCTTTCCGGGTGGGAAGCGTGCTCATGCTGCGATGGCGGAATAGCCTTCCGCCTCCAGCTTGTGGGCCAGTTCCGCGCCGCCCGAATGGACGATGCGGCCATCCATCAGCACGTGGATATGATCGGGCACGACATAATCGAGCAGGCGCTGATAATGGGTGATCAGCAGCGTGGCGCGCTCCGGCCCGCGCATGCTGTTGATGCCATCGGACACCACGCGCAGGGCGTCGATGTCGAGGCCGGAGTCCGTCTCGTCGAGCACGGCGAGGAACGGCTGCAGCACGTGCATCTGGACCATCTCGTTGCGCTTCTTCTCGCCGCCCGAAAAACCCTGGTTCACGGCGCGCTTCATCATGTCGAAGGGCAGGCCGAGCTTTTCGGCGGCGGCCTTGGCCAGCTTCATGAATTCGGCGCCCGACGCTTCCGGCTCACCGCGCAGCGTGCGCTGGGCGTTGAGTGCGGTGCGCAGGAACAGCAGGTTCGACACGCCGGGGATTTCCACGGGATATTGCAGGCCCAGGAACAAGCCGGCAGCGGCGCGTTCGTGCGGGGCCTTGGCCAGCAGGTCCTCGCCGCGGAAGGTGACGGAACCGCCGGTCACTTCATAGCCGGCGCGGCCGGCCAGCACATAGGACAGGGTCGATTTGCCGGCGCCGTTCGGCCCCATGATGGCGTGCACCTCACCGGCATTCACGGTCAGTGTCAGGCCCTTCAGGATGGTTTTGCCATCAATTTCGGCGGTGAGATTGTCGATGACGAGCATGGTGTTCCTAGCGGGTTTCATTCTGGCGCTTAACGATGGCGACCACCGCGTTTTCGCGCAGTTCTTTTTCGATGACGCCCACGCTGGCTTCGGCAACAGCCTCGGCCTGGTTGGCTGTGTGGTTCGGGTGGCCAAGGCGATCGAAGGAGGCGACCTTGAGCCTGAGTGCGCCACGCAGCGGGCGGCAGGCCTTCACCGCCTCGATGGCGATGCTGCCGGCCGGATCGTTCGACACATCGGCGGCGGCGACCTTCTCATCGACGCACTTGCCATAATCGGCAGTCAATTTGTCGAGCTCGGTGCGCAGCTGCTGGCCCTTGGGATCGGCACGCGGCGGTGCGGCATCGCAGGCGGCCAGCGATAGCAACAGCAAGGCTGGTACCAGCCTCATCCGACCGAGCCCTCAAGACTGATGCCGAGCAATTTCTGCGCTTCGACCGCGAATTCCATCGGCAGTTGCTGCAACACCTCGCGGCAGAAGCCGTTGACGATCAGGCTGACGGCGGCTTCCGCATCCAGCCCGCGCGATTGGGCATAGAAAAGCTGATCATCGCTGATCTTGGACGTGGTGGCTTCATGCTCGATGGTGGCGCTGGGGTTGCGCACTTCGATGTAGGGCACGGTGTGGGCGCCGCACTGGCTGCCCAGCAGCAAGCTGTCGCACTGGGTGTGGTTGCGCGCGCCTTCCGCCGTTGCTGCCACCCGCACAAGGCCGCGATAGGTACCGCTCGACCGGCCGGCGCTGATGCCCTTCGACACGATGGTGGACGTGGTGTTCTTGCCCAGATGGATCATCTTGGTGCCGGTATCGGCCTGCTGGCGATTGTTGGTGACGGCAACCGAATAGAATTCACCCACGCTGCCATCGCCCGACAGCACGCAGCTCGGATATTTCCAGGTGATGGCGCTGCCGGTTTCGACCTGCGTCCAGCTCACCTTGCTGTTGCGCCCCAGGCAGTTGGCCCGCTTGGTGACGAAATTGTAGATGCCGCCCTTGCCCTCGGCGTCGCCGGGATACCAGTTCTGCACGGTCGAATATTTGATCTCGGCATCATCGAGCGCGACCAGTTCCACCACGGCGGCGTGCAGCTGGTTTTCATCGCGCATCGGGGCGGTGCAGCCTTCCAGATAGGAGACGTAAGAGCCCTTGTCGGCGATGATCAGCGTGCGTTCGAACTGGCCGGTGTTGGCGGCGTTGATGCGGAAATAGGTGCTCAGCTCCATCGGGCAGCGCACGCCCGGCGGGATGTAGACGAAGGTGCCATCGGAAAAGACGGCGCAGTTCAGGCAGGCAAAATAATTGTCGGTGACCGGCACGACGCTGCCCAGCCACTTTTTCACCAGATCAGGATATTCCTTCACCGCCTCGCTGATCGAGCGGAAGATGACGCCGGCCTTTTCCAGTTCGGCACGGAAAGTGGTGGCGACCGAGACGCTGTCGAACACGGCATCGACGGCGATGCGCCGCGAGCCTTCGACGCCGGCCAGCATCTTCTGCTCCTCGATCGGGATGCCAAGCTTTTCATAAGTGCGGCGGATTTCAGGATCGAGTTCATCGAGCGAGGCCAACGTCGGCTTGGCCTTGGGCGCGGCGTAATAATAGGCGTCCTGGTAATCGATCGGCGCGATATCGAGCTTGGCCCAATCCGGGCTCTCCATCGCTTCCCACTTGGCAAACGCCTTCAGCCGCCATTCCAGCAGCCATTCCGGCTCGCCCTTCTTGGCGGAGATGTAGCGGACGGTATCGGTGGTCAGCCCCTTGGGCGCCATTTCCGATTCAACGTCGGTGGAAAAGCCCCATTTGTAGGTGGCCAGATCGGCAACCGCCGCCCGCGCTTCCGCATCCTGGATGGGGGCATCCTGAACAGGTTCATTGTCCACGGCAGTGGCAGACACGTCTTCAGACATCACTCGTCTCTTTCAGTCAGTCAGCCAGCGCCGGGGCGGGCGCCGCCAATGGTGCCGCCGCTGCCGCCGGCCGCACCAGATCGGCCAGTGTCACGGCGGCGAGCGCGCCGCGCACGGCCTGGTTGATCGGGGCCCAATGGCCCCGGATCGCGCAATGGCCTTCCATCGCGCAGTCATTCACATCGTTGCCGGCACAGCTGGTCAGCGCGATCGGGCCGTCCACCGCTTCCACCACTTCCGCCACGCTGATACTTGCCGGATCGCGGGCAAGGGTGAAGCCGCCGGCCACACCGCGCGATGCGGTGAGCAGCCCGCCGCGGGCCAGCGTGCCCATCAGCTTGGCCACGGTCGGCGCCGGGATCATCGTCAATTCCGCCACCCGCGCCGCCGACAATTTCACCCCCGGCTCACGCGCGGCAGCGGCCATCACGACGACGGCATAATCGGCAAGGTTAGTGAGACGAATCAAGCGTCGGTTCCCAGCGGTGCCCGCAAAGTGGACAAATCTGGTCTACTTATGCGGTTCGGGCCGGCTGGTGTCAAGTTTTGCGCCGCTTTGGGCCCGGCGTCACGCTCAGGCGATGCGCACCAGGCTGGGCAGGCCAGGCAGGTGCCGGCGCTGGGTCATAGTGGCGCGGGTGAGCGGGGCGAGCTGGGCCTGAAAGCGCGCCGGGGTGATGCCGGTGAAGGCCTGGAATTCGCGAATGAAATGCGCCTGATCGTAAAAGGCATCGCCCGCCGCGTCCGACCAGTTTTGGGCGTCGCCCATTCCCAGTCGCACCGCAGCGCCAAGCGCCCGATATTTGCGCGCCAACAGCTTGGGCGATGCGCCATAGAGCCGGTGGGTGAGCCGTTCGACCGATCGTGACGACATGCCCGACGCCGCCACCAGCGCATCCACCTGCGGATTGGGGCTGGAGGTGAGCCATTCATCGGCCAGCCGGGTAAACCAGCAGGCGGCATGGCGGTTGGCAATCAGCCGCGCCTGCAGGAAATCGGTGACGATCTTGCAGCGACTGGCATTGGTGGATGCGCTGGCCAGCGCGTCCATCAGGCTTGTTACCAGCGCCGGCGGCAACACGCTGCCCAGATCAGTGGCATTATCGGCGAGTTCGTTGGCCGAAATGCCGATCAGTTCGGCCCAGCCCAGAGGCAGCAGGCCAACGCCGAACAGGCGCAGCCGCGTGTCGGCCGTGTATTGGGTTGGGGCGGTGGTCGGGCCCTGCAGGATGGCCCCGCTGCCTTCCCAGTGCTGGCCCGATTTATAGTTGTTGCGGGCGACGCCATCGATCAGCAGCCGGATCTGGCCCAGTTCGGCGCGCATCAGATCGGCAAAGCCCGGCGCCGCCGTTTCGAACCAATAGAGCGATGAGACGTGCAACCGCAACGCCGCCGGCGGCTCGAAATACTGGATGGAAATCATGGCCTGCCCTCCCCGGCTGGTCATGCCCTGTCCGCTGCTGCCACAGCATTCATTGCAACCCTGTTATACTGGACGATAACAGAAAGAACCATTTTGGCAACGCGCCGCAAAAAAGCGGCCCGGACAGCAAAGCCATCCGGGCCGTTGAAGTGCGGGAATTCCGACAAAGGCCGGATTTCCACGGGTCGCAGATTGTTCATAGGATCCGTTGCTGGAAACCGATTGTAGAATTCCGACAATAGCGACCCGGCCCGTGCACTTGCGTCAGAGGGCAGGCACCGCCCAGGCCAGGCGCGCCGGTCCGCGGCCGGGCTGGCGATCAACCTGCACGCCGCGTGCGGCCAGCGTGGCCGCCAGCGCATCGGCGTCGCCGCTGGCCACCACGGCCAGATCAAGCCGCTCGGCGGCCCAGGCCACGGTTTCGGGATCGGCCGGATCGGGTGGCAGCGGCGGCGGCACCAGCAACACCCGCCAACCGGGCGCGGTGGCGGCCACCCGGCGTTCGAGCATGCGGAAACTCGACAGCCCGGCGCCCGGCAGCGACGCTGCCACCACGCGGGCCAGTTTGGCCTCTCGGTCAATCAGGATGGATTCGGCGGGCACGCCTGCCACCAGCGCCAGCCGTTGCGCCAGTTCGGCCCCGGGCCGGGCGGTGGGGCGGGGTTCGGCGGGCGTTTCGATCCCGCCCAGCGGCACTTGTTCCAGTGTCAGCGTGACCTCGCGACCGAGCGCGCCGGACAGGCGGGCTTCCAACGCTGATTCGACGCCGCGGCGCGGACGGGCGGTGAACACCAGCGCATTCACGCTGATTGGTGTGCTGTCCAGCACCAGCTCCACCTCTCCCAGCCGGCTGGGGCGCGGGAATTCGGCCATCAATGTTTCGCGCACCCGGCGTTGGGCCAGGCTTTCCCAGCCGATCTGGCGCAGCGCCAGCCCGAGCGGCACTGCCAGCGCCACCAGCGTGACCAGGATCAACGCGCCCTGCACGGCGCCCTGCCGCGGCGACAGGCTGGCACCAAAGCCATAGAGGCGCGCCATCGCCGCGCAGGCCAGCGCGATCGCCATCAGGTTGGTAAAGAACAGAAAAGCCGCGCCGCCGGCCACATCGGCGTTGGCCGTGGCGATCCCAAAGCCCACCGTGGCCAGTGGCGGCATCACGGCAGTGGCGATGGCCACGCCCACGATCGCGCCCTGCCGGCTGCGCAGCGTGGCAAAGGTGCCGGCCAGGCCCGACAGCAGCGCCACCACAAGATCGAACAGATTGGGCCGGGTGCGGGCCGCAATCTCGTCGGTCACGGTTTGCAGTGGCGAGAAGATCACCAGCAGCGCGGCAAAGCCCACCGCCACCGCCACGCCCAAAGCCAGCGCCACCAGCGCCCGCCGCATCGCCACCAGATCCCACACGGCCAGGCCAAAACCCAGCCCGACGATCGGCCCCATCAACGGGGACAGCAGCATCGCGCCGATCACCACGGCTGGGGACGACAGCAACAGCCCCAGCATGGCGATGCCGGCGGCGATCACCACCATGAACAGATAGCGCCCGGTCCAGCGCGCATCCTCCTCCACGCCGGCCAGTATTTCGGCATGATCGATGCCCTGGCGCAGCTGCGCCAGCCACTGGCGGGGCGAAAGGGAAAGCGGTTCAGCGGTCATGTCGATTGCGTAACCCCCTTGCGCGACGTGGCAAAGCCCCTATGCGCAGCCACCATGGGCAGCACCGACAATTCAGCGCAAGCCGGCGCGCGCTGGGCCTTTCCGGCCATGATTACCGGATCGGCCTGCCTCGCCTTTGGCCCGTGGCTTGTGCGGCTGGCCGATGTCGGCCCGCTGGCTTCGGCCTTCTGGCGGCAGGCGTTGGCGGTGCCGTTTCTGTTTGCGCTGGCCCTGGTGGCGGGGCGGCGGCAAGGGCATGCGCCTTTTGCCGGCAGCACTGTGGGGCTGGTTGGGCTGGCGGCGCTGGCCGGCTTCGCCTTTGCGGCTGATCTGTCCGTTTGGCACCTCGGCATCATGCGCACCACGCTGGCCAATTCGACGCTGCTGGCCAATGCCGCCACCTTCCTGCTGCCGCTTTATGGCCTTGTTGTGTTGGGGCAGCGGCTTACGCGTCCCCAATGGTGGGCGCTCGCTGCTGCGGCGGCGGGCGTGGCGTTGTTGCTGGGCCGCAGCGCGGAAGTTTCGGCGCGGCATTTTGCGGGCGACCTGCTCTGCCTGGCGGCGGCGGTATTCTACACCATCTATCTTATCGCCATCGAGAAAGTGCGTGGCACCCTTGATGCCATGCCGGCACTGGTGCTGGCGACTCTGGCTTCGGCCCTTGCACTCGCTCCGTTGGCGGCGAGTGGCGCCTTCTGGCCGCAGGATTGGACCCCGGTGCTGGGCCTTGCCATTGGCAGCCAGGTGGTGGGCCAGGGTCTGATCGTCTATGCCGTGCGCCACCTGTCGCCATTGGTGGTGGGCCTCACCCTTCTGGTGCAGCCGGCGATCAGCGCCATCATCGGTGCCCTGCGCTTTGGCGAAGTGCCCGGCCCGCTGGAACTGGTGGGCGCCGGGTTGGTGGTGGCGGCGCTGCTGATCGCCCGCCTGCCGTCCCGCGCCTAGAATTTCGGCTGCGCTGTCCAGCCCGGTTTCTGCCAGCGGTTGGCCACGGTCAGCCCCACGCGCCACGCGGCCTCGGCTTCCTGTGCGGCAGCTTCGAAGGTGAAGCTGCTGCGGACTTCATCACACGGCTGGTGATAGCAGCGCTGGTTGTAATCATCGATCAGCGCCTGCCCGGCCGTCACGCCGCCCATCACCAGATCGCGCCCGGCGCGGAAGGCCAGCGCCGGCACGCCGCGCTGCGCAAAGGGAAAGTGATCTGACCGGAAATACCAGCCGGCTTCCGGATTGGGTTCGGGCACCACCACTAGGCCCATGGCTTTCGCCGCATCGCCCAGATCACCTTCCAGTGTGGTACGGCCGCCGCCGATCAGTTCCAGGCTGCGGGTGCGCGGCAATTGCACGTGCGGATCAAGATTGATCACCGCCACGGTGGTGGCCAGCGGAAACAGCGGGTTGGCCGCATAATGTTCGGCGCCGAGCAGGCCCTTTTCCTCCGCCGTCCACGCTGCAAACACCAAAGTGCGTGCAGGACGCGGGCCGGCGGCAAAGGCGCGGGCGACCTCGATCAGTTCGGCAGTGCCGGTGGCATTGTCGATGGCGCCATTGCGGATGGCGTCGCCCTTGGCATCGGCCACACCCTGCCCGTTGGCATCCCAGTGCGCGCCGAACAGCACGGTTTCGCTGGCCTGGGTCGTGCCGGGCAGCTTGCCCACGACGTTGTAACTGGTGAACGGCGTCGCGGTCAGCCGGCCGCTCGCGCTGGCGGTGGCGGGCAGCGCCAGGGCGCGGAAATCAGCTTTGCGAGCGGCGGCCTTGGCGCGGGCCAGATCCAGGCCCGCGGCGGCCAGCAACCGCTGGCCCAGCCCGCCTTCGATCCAGCTGGCAAAGCGGAAAGCGCCGCCAAATGTCGTCGCGCCCGGCACCATCTGCGCTACGCGTTCGGTGCCGACCAGCTGCGCCAGCGGATAGGAGGCGGCGAAATCCTCGTGCAGCACGATGGCACCCACGGCACCGGCCTTGGCGGCCGCCGCCATCTTGACGCCCACGCGTCCGGCATAGGTGAGGCGGCGGCCCTCGAAGCCCAGATCGGCCCCAGCCTCGCCATCGGGGTCACCGGCCAGCAGCAGAACCACCTTCCCTGCCACATCGACGCCGGCATAGGGATCATGCCCGCCTGCCACCACCCCAAAGCCGGCAAACACCATTGGCGCGGCGCTGATCGCCATGTCGCCGGGCAGGCGCAGCGCCAGCGTGGCGTTTTCGCCCAGCCGCACCGGCAGCGCCGTGCCGTTCATCTGCACCGACAGTGCGACTCCCGGCGTGCGGTCCAGACGGATCAGCGGTACAGGCTGCAGCCAGCTGCCATTCGGCCCGGCCGGCTCCAGCCCGGCGGCCTGAAAGCGCGCGGCAAGCAAGGCCAGCGTTTGTGCCTCACCCACTTCGCCTGGCCCCCGCCCGCCAAAGGCATCTGATGCGAGGGCTTTCACGTCGTCGCCGATCCGGGCGGCGGTGAAACGGAACGGCTCGGCCGCAACCGGCGAGGTGACGAGCAGGGCGGAGAGAAGAAGAGTGCGCATGCTGGTCACCTTGGCTGTTTGCCCGCGTGCTCGCAAGCTCTGGCGGGTTGGCGCGGCTGCGGCTATGTTCATGGCTCGTTCCTGTTTCTGCTGGAAGCCCGTCAGAGGATCTGCACTTGACCGAAATCCTGATCGCCCTTGTCGCGTTGTTGTTTGGCGCCGCCCTTGGCTGGCTTGTGGCCGCGCGGCAGTTGGCGGCCCTGCGTGCCGAAGCGGCGCTGCACCGGGAAACCATTGGCCGTTCGGCCGTCGAGATCGAAATGCAGCAGAAACGGCTGGCGGCGTTGGAAGGTGCCGAGCAGGCGCGCGAAACCTTGGCCAACGAGCTTGCTGCGATCAAGGCCAGCCAGAGCGAGCGTGACCGTGCCCACGCGTCCGAACTGGCGCGACTGCAGGAAACGTTCGGGGCGTTGGCCGGCAAAGCGCTGGAAGCGGCGCAGACCAAGCTGGCGGAAAGCGCCGAGCAACTGATGGCCAGGCACCGCGAAGCGGCCGGGGCCGGCCTGGAAGCCAATCGCAACCAATTGGCCGAACTGATCGCGCCAGTGAAGGACACGCTGGTCAAATATGAAAGCCGGCTGGGCGAAGTGGAAGCAGCGCGCAACGAAGCCTATGGCAACCTGAAGGCGCAGCTGGCCAATGTCGTGCTGGGACAGGAACGGGTGAGCGGCGCGGCGGCCAAGCTGGAAACCGCGCTGCGGTCGTCCGGCAAGGTGGCCGGGCGCTGGGGCGAGGAACAGTGCCGCAATGTGCTGGAAGCCGCCGGCCTGGTGGAAGGCATTGATTTCGAAACGCAATGGTCGGTCGATGGCGAGGATGGCAAGCAGCAGCGCCCGGATTTCAAGATCAACCTGCCGGGCGGGCGTGTGCTGGTGATCGACGTGAAATGTTCGATCGACGCCTATGTGAGTGCGGCCGAATGCGATGATATTGCCGCGCGGCAGACCTATCTGGCCGCGCACGCCCGCGCCGTGCGAACCCATGCGGATGGTCTGGCCAAGAAGGACTATGCCAAGGCGGTTGGCGGTGCGGTGGAATTTGTCGTGCTGTTCGTGCCCGGCGAGAATTTCCTGGGGGCTGCGCTGGAACAGGATCGCGGGCTGATGAATGACTTCTTCAAGCGCCAGGTCGTGTTGGCCGGCCCGGTCAATCTGGTTGCCGTGGCGCGCACGGTGGGAGCGCTGCGCGATCAGGCGCGGCTGGCCAAGGAAGCCGCCGAAATCGCCAAGCTGGGCCGCGACCTTTATGATTCGCTGCGCATCATGGGGGGCAATTTCGCCGCCGTGCAGAAGTCGCTGGAAGGCGCGGTGGGCAATTGGAACAAGCTGGTGGGCCAGGCAGATTCGCGCGTGATGGCGCGGGCCCGGCGCTTCAAGGACATGGGGGCGGCCACCGGGCTGGATGATCTGACCGAGCTGGTTCCTGTGGCCCAGGTGCCGATGCTGCCAACATCGGGAGAACTTGCGACCGGAATGCTGCTGCCGCCCGCCGCCGAATGATCAGTCGAACACGCCAAGCACGATCAGGATCAGGAAATAGAGGCTGAGTGTGAAGGCCGCGGCGATCGACATATAGATGGTGCGCCAGCCGGCGCCAAACACGCCAAGGCCATAGGCACCGCGCAGCGCGACGAACATGTGCAGCGAGGGCGCCAGCAGCAGCGGGACCCAGAAGGCTTCAGTCACGATGTCAGCTGTCAACGCCAGGCTGCCGGCAATGAACAGCAGGCTCATGAAGCTTATCGAATAGAGAGCGAAAATGGCATGATCATACAGGCCAACACCGCGTTTCCACAGGAAGACCAGCCACAGCCACGGCAGCGACATCGGCACCAGCAGGAAGCTGAGTTTATAGGCCTTGGTCTGCAATTTGTAGAGCACCAACCGCGGATTCTTCAGGGCCTCGCTGCCCTTGGCGTCCAGCGCCTTGATGCCCGTATTGACCTTCAGCTTGCCTGACCGGGCGGCGACTTCAATCTCGTCGGCGATCTTGTCGGTGATGCTGACATTGGCGCCCGGTACGCCAACGGTTGTCACCAGGCGGCGACCGGCCTCGAGCTCAGCCAGTTTTGCCGTGTCACCCTTGGCCTTGGCTTCAACAATGCCGGCATCGATATCGGCCAGCGCCTTGACAATGCCGGCCTGGTCGCTGGCAACGGCAGCCTTGCCGGCATCCTGATTGCCCACGCCCACCGTATCGTTGATGCTGACGAACGACAGCACAAAGAACATCAGGAAGATGACCATCAGGAACAGCGGTACCGGCGTGACATAGCGGGCGCGGTGGCCGTCGATATAGCTGCGGATCAGCTTGCCCGGCCGGAACAGCAGCATCGGCAACGTGGTCCAGGCCTTGCCGTCGAAATGCGTGATGCCGTGCAGGAATTCGTGGAACACGTCGCCCACGCTGCGGTGCAAATGGGCGCGCTGGCCGCACTGGCCGCAGAACGGCCCGATGAGCGCCGCGCCGCAATTGGTACAGGCACCGCCGTGCGCGCCGCCGCTGCCCGCCGGCTGATCCAGCGCATTGGCAGCGAGGCCTGCCGTGACCAGGGCACCGGCCGCTTCGATCTGGTCAGACATCAAGCCCCCCGGTGCCTTTGAACAGGGCAATGTTTGGCGTGAAATCCACAGCAAAGGCAAGTGGACAAGCCGCCACCACATTGCTTCGCCTGTGCCCCGGCGCTAGGGTTCGCAGCAAGATAGGGAGATAATGATGGCGGGCGTGAACAAGGTGATCCTGGTCGGACGGCTGGGCAAGGATCCGGAATCGAAGACCTTTGCCAATGGCGGCACCGTGGTGCAGTTCACCATGGCCACGTCGGAAAACTGGCGCGACAAGGCCACCGGCGAGCGCAAGGAAAAGACCGAGTGGCACAACATCGTCATTCGCAACGAGAATATCGGCCGGGTTGCCACGCAATATCTGCGCAAGGGCAGCGAGGTTTACATCGAAGGCTCGATCGCCACGCGCAAATGGCAGGATCAGAACGGCGCTGACCGTTACACCACCGAAATCGTGATTGGCCCGTTCAAGGGTGAACTGACGCTGATCGGCGGTCGTGAAGGCGGTGGTGGCGGCGGCATGGGCGGCGGCGGCGGTCGTGGTGCCGATGATTTCGGCGGTGGCGGCGGTTATGGCGGCGCGCCGGCCGGCGGCGGCTTTGGTGGTGCCCCGGCGGGTGGCGGCAAGCGCCCAGGCGCGTTTGACGACGATCTCGACGACGATGTTCCGTTCTGATCGGGCCGTTCTGAGGTTCAGCTCTTCTTCAGCACCGCAAATGGGCTGCGCAGGGCCACCGCTTCGTCTTCGCTGATCACGCCAGGCACGCTGACCGGCAAGCGCGGATAGGGATCAAGGCCGAGCGCAAGGGCCTGGGCGGCAATCTCGCCCAGATCGACGATGTCACCGTCCAATGGTTCAACCTCGAGATCGGCGCTCGAAAGCTCGATCTCGCCGCCCCCAGGCGTGGCCTCAGTCAGCAGCAGCGCAATGCGTTCCTTCACCAGGAACGGTACTGGTTCGCCGCTGGCCACGCACGGCTGGTTGCCGGCGCCGTTTACTTCGCCTGTGATGCGGATGCCGCGCGACTCGCGCTTCACCTCCAGCGCCGCCGTCAGCCGATCAAGGCTGAGCAGGATGAAGCGCGTGGCCAGCGCGGCGCGTTCGCCGGCATCGGCTTCCAGCATATGCTGCTTGGGGCTGCCGATTTCGTGGGCGCGCACGATGTGACTGAATTCAGGGGCGGCGTTGCTCACGCGTTTGGCTCCAGCTGGCCGGCGGCCAGCCGGTCATAGGGGGTGGCAGACAAGCGGCTCCACAGGCGCAACGCCGCCGCGGCCACGAAAGCGACGGCGGCATCGGCCACCGGTTCGCCGCGATAGAGGTTGCGGCGCAGGGCCTGGCCCATGGCTTCGGCATCGCCGCGCGCGTCGCGATAGGCGCCGATCCGGCCACCCAAGGCTGCCATCATGCGGCCCATATGCTTGGGGATCACCTGATCGCCGATACCGTCCTGGCGCAGATTGCCTTCCATGTCGGTGAGGAAATGATCAGCCAGATCGGCGGACAGCTGCGCCGCCGGGTGCTGGGCATCGCCAACGGCGACCTCTTCCAGCCGCAGCAGCAGCAACGACAGCACCAGCACCACCATGTCGAAGCGGCCATCCAGCGTATCGGGTACTTCGCCTTCAACATAATAGGCCGGCTGCCGCGCTTCGGCCACCACGGCGGCATACAGTGGTTCCACCGCCGACGGCGATGCGCCGCCAACAAGACGTTTCAGGCTATCGAGCAATCCCATGTCGTGAGGCGCTAGCATAATCACGCCGGCTGACATAATGAACTTGCCGAAGAAGAATGTCGCAGCGGGGGCGTAGCGAACTTGGGGCGGCCGCTGGAGTGTGAGATGAAGACGAGACTTGCCACCATTGCCCTGATCGGCGCCGCTCTGGCTACGTCGGGCTGCTCGCGCATCAAAGCGCAGCAGGGCTATCTGATCGATGAAACCCTGTTCACCTCGATCCTGCCGGGTGTGGACAATCGCGAATCGGTGTCGCGCACCTTGGGCCGGCCCACCTTCGCCGCCCAGTTCGATACCGGCAGCTGGTATTATGTCAGCCGCCTTACCGGACAATATGCCTTTGTCGCGCCGAAAACCCTGCAGCAACAGATCCTGATCGTCAGCTTCGATGAGCAGGGCAATGTGTCGACCGTGCAGCGCCGCGGCATGGAAAAGATCGCCCGCATCAACCCGGTTGACGACAAGACCGCAACGCTCGGCAAGTCGGAAAGCTTCTTCCAGGAACTGTTCGGCAACGTGGGCCAGGTCGGCGCCGGCGGCGGCCCGCTGGGCGGCCAGCCGACAGGACGCGACGGCCCGCGCTGAGCGGCGCTGCCGCGATGCGTCGTGCGTTCTTGTTGGCCGGCCTGATCGCCGCTCCGGCGCTCGCTGCCGATCCTGTCCCCGATCCCGTTGCCCAACCACGCCTTGAGGGCCGCTGGCTGGGCCTTGCCGCATCCGATGCGCCGGCCGGTCTGTGGTGGGCCAGCCCCGCCCGGCGCGATGCCGCCGGACCCGACACGCTGGCCGAAGCGCTGGCCAGCGTTCCGGGCCTGATTCTCATCCCTGCCCCTGGCAATGGCAGTGCCGCACTTATCGTGCGCCATGGCCGCAGCCAGCCTGATCTCGCCTTCGGCCCAGTGGCCCAACCCGGCGCGCCGCTGCTGCTCGCCGGCCTGTTCGATCATGATCTGTTGCTGGTGGCTCCTGCCGGCGGGCTGGCTGGCGCGGCCGGTGACATCAGCCTGTCGCTGCGCCGGCCGGGTGACCGCCTGGCAGGGCTTGGCGAATTTGCCGCCGGCGCGTTCGGCAGCCGCAGGGCGCAGGCGCGGATCGACGTGCCGGTGGCCAAGGGCGTGCGGCTGGGGCTCGGCGGCCATCTCCAGCATGATCTGGGCTGGCTTCGCAACACCACCACTGGTGAACGTCTCAACCGCGGCTTGCGCGCCGGCCTGGCGGGCACGCTCGACATCGATCTGGCCCCCTCGCTGAGCCTGGCGCTGACCAGCCTCTATGCCCGCAGCAAGGCCGGCAATCTGCCGGCCTTTGCCTGTGACCCAAACGCGCCGGCGAATTGCGATGGGCGCTTTGCCAGCACCGGGTCGGCCGATCTCGCTACGCAGCCGCCGGGCCAGCGCGCCGATGTGGCGTTGTATGATTTGCGGCTGGTGCATCAGCGTGCGACGCTGCGGCTGGAACTGATCGGCACGCTGGCGCGGCAGACCGGACAGCTTGGCCTTGATCTGGGTGAAGACAGGCGCCTGGCCGCGCCGGTTGGCGGCGGATATGGCCTGATTGCCCGCACGGTTGAGGACAGAACGGGGCTTGATCTGATCGGCCAGGCCGATCTGGGCGTGCTTATCCTGCGCGCCGGTGCCGGTCTCAGCGCGGCTGAGACAAGCCGTGATGCGGCCGACACGCTGGCCGGCCTGGTGCTCGCCGATCGCCGCATCAGCCAGAACCGCGACAGCGTTCATGGCTTTGGCCAGATGAGGCTGGAACCCGGCCACGGCCTGGCGCTTGAGGCCGGGGTGCGGGTGGACCGGCAGACGCTGGCGCTGGCCGTGAGCGACCGCCGCCCGGCCTGTGCGCCCAATGCCATAGCGTGCTTGGTGCCCGCTGGCCCGGCCCGGCAGCAACGCACGCTGGTTACCCCCGAATTAGCGCTGTCGTGGGCGCCGTCGCCGCAATGGCGGCTGTTTGCCCGCAGCGCTCGCAGCGCCCGGCTGCCGGGCTGGAACCTGCTGGCGCGCACCAGCGCCGAACTGGTTTTGCTGCCGGCGGAAACCGGCTGGCACCACCAGGTTGGGATGAAGGCCGAACTGTGGGATGGCCGGGTGCGGCTGGATGCCAGCGGCTTTGCGGCGCGGACGCGGGCCTTGGTTTCGCCGCTGTTCGGCATTGATCCGCTGGCGATGGCCTTGGCGGCGACCCTGCGGCTCGACATGACCAATCACGGGGCGGACGTGACGCTGGAAGCGCGACCGCTCGACCGGCTGGAACTGGCAGCGACGCTGGGTTGGCAGCAGGCGCGCTGGACTGGAGCCGTGCCGGCAACAGCGCCCATGCGCCCGCTCTATGCGCCCGACTCCACGGCCAGCCTGTCGGCGGCATG
Source organism: Sandarakinorhabdus sp. (assembly GCF_032115815.1). GTDB lineage: Bacteria > Pseudomonadota > Alphaproteobacteria > Sphingomonadales > Sphingomonadaceae > Sandarakinorhabdus. The sequence goes on along the minus strand of NZ_JAUMBI010000032.1, from coordinate 31,880 downwards.
GCGGCAGCCGCTGGTCGGCACCGGTTCCGTGCTGGTGCCGCGCGTGGCCGCGCGCTGGCGCAGTGCCATGGCGGTTGGGCCGGCGCTCGGTTTGACCGACGGGATGTCGCCCGGCGGTTGGCAGGTGGCTGCAGCCCTGCAGCTGGAGATCCCCGATGGTGGCTGGCTGATGAGTCTGGAGTGCGAGAATTGCCTCGACCAGATGCTGACCGAAGGCGCGGTGGTCGGCCTGCCCACGCTGAATCCACCGCGCTGGTGGCAGCTGCGCTTCACGCGTCGTTTCTGACCGCCTGTTGCGATAGGGTCGAAAGTGGCACGAAAGTCACGTTCTGGCGTCTTTTCGCGCTATATTGCGGTGCGATGACAAAATTCCGCTTGCACCGTGGGGGACAAGCCCGCTTTAAGCCATTCATCAGGGGAAAACTGATGCAGGGTGCCCCCCGCGGGGCGTGTTTCACGAGAAGGGGATTTTATGGCCACTGAAGCCAAGAGCGGACGCAATACCTCGGCGCTGATGAAGCCGCTGACGCCGCAAGGCCCGCTCGCCGTCATCGTGGGTGCCAGCCCGCTGCCGCGCGGCCAGGTTGTTGCCAAGGTGTGGGATTATATCCGCGCCAACAACCTGCAAAAGCCGACCGACAAGCGCGTTATCGTGGCCGATGCCAAGCTGAAGGCTGTGTTCGGCAAGGACGAATGCACCATGTTCGAAATGAACAAGTTCATCGCCCAATATCTGAAGTAAGATCTTCGGAAACTTCATGCGTGGGGCGCTGCCGGGTATGGCCCGGCAGCGCCCCTTTCGCGTTCAGCTGTCCAGTTTGCGGAAGCGGGCGATGAAGAAGCCGTCGATACCGCCCTCCACCTGGCCGGGCAGGGTGCGCACCCAGCCGTCTGCAGCGGGCATGAGGCCGGCCGGCAGTTCGCTGGCCTCGATCATCTCGCGCGGCAGGCCGGCAATCACGCGCTCGGCAATGCGCTCGCCTTCCTGCGGGAACAGGCTGCAAGTGGCATAGATCAGCCGGCCGCCGGGTTTCAGCCAGGCCGCTGCGCGGCGCAGCAAGGCGGCCTGTAACAGCGTGACGGGCGCGAGATCGGTGGTGCCTTTCAGGTGCAGAACGTCGGGATGGCGGCGGAAGATGCCGGTTGCCGAACAGGGCGCATCAATCAGGATATGATCGAACAGCTCCTCCGGTTGCCAGCGCAGTGCATCGGCGGCAACCAGATCGGCGGTGAGCCCGGTGCGGGCCAGATTCTCGCGCACGCGTTCCAGCCGGTGATCGGACACGTCAAGCGCGGTGACATGGCAGCCGCGCGCCGCCAGTTGCAGTGTCTTGCCACCCGGTGCCGCGCACAGATCAAGCACGCGGTCACCCGCCTTGGCCGGCAGCAGCCGCGCCGGGAGGCTGGCGGCGAGATCCTGCACCCACCAGGCGCCTTCGGCAAAGCCGGGCCATTCGGTAATGCTGCCCTTGCGCGCAGTGCGGACATGGCCGGAGGCCAGGCTGATGCCCTCCAGCGCCTGCGCCCAGTGTTCGGTCTGCGACGGGTCTTTCAGGGTCAGATCGGTCGCCGGTTCTTCGGCCAGCGCGGCACTGGCGGCTTCGGCGACGGCGACACCCCAATCGCGCGCCCAATAGACATCGAACGGATCGGGCAGGCGCGGCGTTGGCGGCAAGGTGGCCGGGCGGCGGATCAGGCTGCCGAGAACGCCATGCACCAGCCGGCGCGGCCCGCCTTCCACCAGCGGCAGCGCGGTGGCGACGACGGCGTGCGGCGGCGTTTCCAGCTTCAGCCAGCCGGCCAGCGCGACGCGCAGCGCATGGCGGGCGCGGGCATCGACGGGCAGCGGACGCGGCGTGGCGCTGTCGATCAGCGCGTCCAGTTCCGGCAGCCAGCGCAGCACGGTCAACGCCAGTAGCCGGGCGAGACCGCGATCCTGCGGCAGCGGCAGATCATCGGCGTGGCTGGTGGCGGCATCGAAGGGCGCGCCGCGATCGAGCACCGCCTGCACGATTTTGAGTGCGGCGCGTCGGGCGGCGACGCCAGTATCATCGCGATTGGTGGTCGGGCGGCCAGAGCGTTCCGGCTTGCGTTCGGGTTTGCGGGGGTTGTTCATGCTCGCGCCCCTTGCCGCAAATGGGGGCGCTTTCCCACCTATTTCCGCCTTCCAAGGAAATTGCCGATCACCTTGAAATAGGAAACCGGGAACAGCCGCACCATCCAATCGATGAACTTCGCATCCGGGCCGATCAGCACGCGGGTGCTGCGTTTGGCCATGCCGGTGACGATCGTTTCGGCGGCCTGCTCGGGCGTTGTCGGCGCGTTCTTCTCGAATTCGGCGGCGAAATCGGTGTTTGGATCCTGCCCGGGCAGCAGGGCGATCTGCTTGCTGTTCTTCGCGACGTTGGTCTTGATGCCACCGGGGTGGACGCGGATCACGGCGACATTGGGATCGGTCACCGCCAGTTCCAGCGCCATGGCTTCGGTGAGCCCGCGCACCGCATATTTGCTGGCGTTATAGGCGCTCTGGGTGGGGTAGCCCATCATGCCGAACACGCTGGAAATATTGACGATCCAGCCCACGCCGTCCTTGGCGGCGCTGGACCTGACATGCGGCAGCGCCGCACGGCAGCCGGCGACCACGGCATTGAAGTTAACGTTCATCACCCGGTCGAAATCCGCTTCCGGGCAATCGGCAAAGGGCGCCACCACGCTGAGCCCGGCATTGTTGATGATGCCATCCAGCTTGCCGAAATCCGTCACCGCGCCCGCAACCCAGGCGTTGAGCGCAGCCGTGTCGGTCACATCCAGCGCCGTGATGCTTGCCGGCCGATTGCCGAGCAGCCGCTTGGTCTCCGCCAAGCCGTCCGCATCCTTGTCGGCCAGCGCCAGCACCGCGCCGCGCCCCGCCAGGTTCAGCGCCAACGCCCGCCCGATGCCGCTGCCGGCGCCGGTAATGGCGATCACCTTGTTTTCGAACATGCGGCTCCCCTGCTTCGCTTCACCCCATTGCTAACAGGCGGCCGGCGGTGGCAACACTGGCTTATGGACAAGGACAAGCTCACACCCGATCCGCGCCACAAGCAGCCGGAAGCCCCACCGCCGCCACCGACCGACAAGGAAGTGGGCGGTCGCAAGGGCCCCGATCCGGTGCGCTATGGCGATTGGGAAAAGGGTGGCATCGCCGTCGACTTTTGAGATTGCGCGCTATTCTGCCTTCAATGGCCGCGCCAGCAGGGCGCTGATCGTTTCCCGCACGGGAGCCCCGGCAAGCAGGGCGGCCACGGCGGCAGAGATCGGCATTTCGACCCCGGCGGCGCGGGCGGCTTCCACCAGCACGGGCGCAGTGGCGGCACCTTCCGCAACGGCGGGCCCGGCAAGCAGTTCGGCGATGGCGCGGCCCTGGCCCAGGCCCACACCCAGGCGGAAATTCCGGCTGTTTTCGGAACTGCAGGTCAGCACGAGATCGCCCAGGCCCGACAGGCCAGCCAGTGTTTCGGCGCGGGCGCCGCGGGCGATGCCAAAGCGGGTCATTTCGGCAAAGCCGCGCGCAATCAGCGCTGCGCGGGCGTTGAGACCCAGGCCAGCGCCCTCCACAACCCCGCAGGCGATGGCGAGCACGTTCTTCACCGCGCCGCCGATCTCGGCCCCCACCACGTCGTCGGATTGGTAAAGCCGGAACGTCGGACGGGCCATGGCGGCCACCAGCCGTTCGCCCAGCGCGCTGTCAGAGCAGGCCAGCGTGATGGCGCAGGGCAGGCCCTTGGCGACTTCGGCCGCGAAACTTGGGCCGGAAAGCACGGCGATCGGGTTGGGCACGAGATCGCGGGCCACCTCCACCATCAGGTCATGGCTGCCGGCCTCGATGCCCTTGGCGCACAGCACCAGCGGCGTGGCGGCGGGGATGGCGGCTTGGCTGAGGACGGCGCGCAGATGCTGAGCGGGGACGACGAGAAGGATGATGTCGCAGCCGGCCATGTCGGAGAGGTTGGTGGTCGCCGTGATGCCGGCGGGCAGCTTGATGCCGGGCAGGAAGACCGGGTTTTCGCGAGACGTGTTGATCGCGGAGACGACATCAGCTTCGCGCGCCCACAGTGTCACCGGGCTATTGCCGGCCAAGGTGCTGGCCAGTGCCGTGCCCCAGGCGCCGGCACCGATCACGCCGAATGTGGTCACGCCTTCACCCCCGCCCCGCGCACGGTTTCGGCACTGGGATCCAGCGGCCAGCGCGGGCGGGCGGGGGCGTGAAGATCGTCCACGTCGCCCGTCCTGAGTCGCTCCAGCCCGGCCCAGGCGATCATCGCGCCATTGTCGGTGCACAGCCACATTGGCGGGGCGACGAAGGGCAGGCCATGGGTGGCGGCAAGACTGGCCAGTGCCGTGCGAATGGCCTGATTGGCGGCGACCCCGCCGGCGACCACCAGCGCGGTGGCTTCCGGAAAGGCGGCGATGGCGCGCGCCGTGCGGTCGGTCAGGCAATCGCAGGCGGCTTGCTGGAAGCTGGCGGCGAGATCGGCGATGTCCTGCCCTGTCGGTTCCGCAATGGCGGCGCGGGCGCGCAGCACGGCGGATTTCAGGCCGGCGAAGGAGAAATGCGGTTCGTCACTGCCCACCAGCGGGCGCGGCAGGGCAAAGCGCGGCGTGCCGTTTTTGGCCGCCCGTTCCAGCGCCGGGCCGCCGGGAAAGCCCAGGTCCAGTACCTTGGCGGACTTGTCGAAAGCTTCGCCCACCGCATCGTCGATGGTCGTGGCCAACCGCCGATAGCGGCCAACACCTTCGACGCCGAGCAACTGGCAATGGCCACCCGACACCAGCAGCAGCAGATAGGGGAATTGCAGGCGCGCGTCGGCCAGCCGTGGGCTGAGCGCGTGGCCTTCGAGGTGATTGACGGCGATCAGCGGTTTGCCCGCGGCAAAGGCCAGTGCCTTGGCGGTGACCAGCCCGACCATCACGCCGCCGATCAGGCCTGGCCCGGCGGTGCCGGCGATAGCGTCCACGTCTGCAAGTGCGATGCCGGCTTCGACCAATACTGTCTCCACCATCGGCGCCAGCCGGTCGGCATGGGCGCGGGCAGCGAGTTCGGGCACCACGCCGCCGAACCGTTCATGGGCTTCGTTCTGGCTGGCGATGCGCTGGGCCAGGATGGTACGATCACCGCGCACCAGGGCCACCGCGGTTTCATCGCAGCTGGATTCGATGCCAAGAACGAGCGAATTGTTCACGTGGTTGACCTAGGGCCAGTCTTGCCAATCCGCAACCGTCGCGCCATGGCTGCGGTCATGAGCTTCAAGATTGGCACCCGTGGTTCCCCGCTTGCATTGGCGCAAGCCAACATGACGGCTGACGCCCTGAAGGCCGCCCACGGCTGGGGCGAGGCCGATGTGGAAATCATCATCATCCACACCACCGGCGACAAGGTGCAGGACCGGGCGCTGGCCGAAATCGGCGGCAAGGCGCTGTGGACCAAGGAGCTGGACGCCGCCCTGATGGACGGCCGAATCGATATCGGCGTGCATTCGATGAAGGACGTCGAAACCCTGCTGAAAGACGGTATCGCGCTCGCCGCCATGCTGCCGCGCGCTGATGTGCGGGAGCGCTTGATCGGGGCGACGAGCATTTCTGCTCTGCCGCAGGGTGCGCGCATCGGCACCTCAAGCCCGCGCCGGGCGGCGCAGTTGAAGGCGAAGCGGCCGGATCTGGTGACCGAAATCCTGCGCGGTAACGTTGCGCGCCGGCTGGCCCAGGTTGAAGCGGGCGTTATCGATGCCACACTGCTGGCCGCCGCCGGCCTCGACCGGCTGGGTCAGACGGTCGGCAGCCTCATCGAGCTCGACGAGATGCTCCCTGCCAGTGCGCAGGGCGCCGTGGGCATCACCGCCCGCGACGGCGATGAAGCGACGCTGGCGCGGTTGGAACCGATCAACCACCTGCCCACCTTCCAGTGTGTGAGCATCGAACGCGCCTTTCTGGCGGCACTGGGCGGCACCTGCCATTCGCCGGTGGCGGCGCTGGCCCGGCTGGAAGGCGAAGGCGTCACGTTCCGCGGCCAGATCCTCGCCGAAGACGGCAGCGAGTGCCAGGAGGGCGGCTTCAACGCATCGCTGCACGAAGCGCACGAGCGGGTAGCCGAACTGGCTGCCGAATTGCTTGGCCGCGCCGGGCCGGCGGTGCGCGGGCTGTTCACCGCCTGATGCGCATCCTGGTTGTCCGCCCGCAGCCGGGTGCGGACGCGACTGCCGCCCGGCTGGCGGCGCTGGGGCATGAAGCGGTGGTGCAGTCGCTACTGGAAACGCGCCCCCTTCCGTGGGTGGTGCCAACAGCGCTGCCCGATGCCGTGATATTGTCGAGCGCGGCGGCGGTGCGTCATGCCGGCGCGCAGGCCGATGCACTAAAGGCGGTGTCCGCCCATGCGGTGGGGGAAGCAACTGCCAGGGCTGCGCGTGCGGCAGGTTGGATCGATGTCAGCACCGGGCCGGGAACGATGCAGGCACTGCTCGATGGTCTTGCGGCTGGGCAGTATCTGCATCTGGCCGGCGCTGATGTGACGGCAGTGGTGGTGCCGCCCGGCCTGTGCCTCACCCGCATCGCCGTCTATGAAACGCCGCTGCAGCCGTTGCCGGCCTTGCCCGATATTGCAGCCGTGCTGCTGCACTCACCGCGCACGGCCGGCCAGTTTGCAGCGGAATGGGATCGGCTTGGTGGCCGGCGCGCAGCGCTGGCGCTGTTTGCCATCAGCCCAGCCACGCTGGCAGCGGCGGGCGGCGGCTGGGGCAGCGCCGTCGCCGCGCCGAAGCCGAACGATGTGGCCCTGCTGGCGATGCTGCCCAAAGCCTTGTAGGAAGGCGCCATGAACGATCCTTTCGACCGCAGCGACATCGGGGAATCGAGCTTGGCCGCCACCGAACGGCTGCGCGCCCGGCTGATGGCGCCGGGGCCGGCGCGCGCGCAGCAGACTGCGCGGCGCGGCGGTTTTGCCTGGGCGATTGCGGCGGCCCTGTTCGCCTTTGCTGCCGGGCTGATTGCCAACCCGTGGTTCGAACAGGCGGTGCGCGGCCGGCTGCCGTTCGTGGTGGCGGCAAGCAGTGGCGAGGCCGATGCGTTGGAAAAGCGGCTGGCGGCGCTGGAACGCGCCCGGGGGGCGGCGCCGGTGGTGCCATCGGAGCGGCTGGCCCGCACCGAAGCCAAGGTGGAAAGCAGCACCGATCAGATCCAGCGCGATGCCGAGCGCATCGATGAACTCAACCGCCAGTTCGCCCGGCTGGCCGAACGATTGGCGGCCACGGAAGCCCGCGACGCCAGCGTGGTCGCCGCTGCGCAGGGTGCCGCCGATCGGGCTGAATCGATGCTCACCGTGCTGTTGCTGCGCCGCGCAGTAGAAGATGGCCGTTCGCTCGATGCGCTGCTGCCGGCCACGCGCCGGCTGTTTGGCGAGCAATATGCCGACGAAGTGGCGGCACTGGAGGCGCTGTCGGCCGCGCCGGCGACGCGGTTGCAACTGGCACGGCAACTGGCCGGGCTTTCGGATGCCGGGCCGGGCTCCACGCGGCCCGATTGGTGGCAGGCCTTCATGCGGCGGGTGGAAACCACCTTTTCCGCCAGCGAAGGTGCTGGCCCGGTGGCACAGGCGCAAGGCTTGATGGCGCGCGGCAATGTGGCGGCGGCGGCGGCCGCACTGCGCCGGTCGACGGCGCTGCGCGGCAATGCCACGGTGCGTGGCTGGCTGGCGGCTGCGGATCGCCTGTTGGCCGGCGAGACCGCGCTGGTGGCACTGGAGGCTGCTGCCGCTGCGCCGCTGCCGGCACCAGTCGCTGTCACTGCGCCAACGCGTTGAGCGATACCGCATCCCCGCGTGCAACAAGGGCCTGGGCGCTGGCCCAGGCGGTGCGTGATCCCTATGTGATCCTGATCACCATCTACATCTTCATGCCGTGGTTCGTGCGCGCCGTGGTGGGCGATCCGGTGCAGGGCCAGGCGCTGGTGGCACAGGGCGGCAAATGGGGAGGCTGGGCAGTGATGCTGTCCATGCCGCTTCTGGGCGCCACGATCGACCGGTTGGGGCCACGCAAGCCGCTGCTGGCGCCGGTCGTGCTGGCAATGGTGGTGATCACGACCAGCCTGTGGTGGGTGATGCCGGCCGGCCATGCCGGGCTGGGCGTGATGTGGGTGATCGGCGCCGGCGCGGTGATGACCTGGCTGTTTTCCGCACACGAGATGCTGCACAATGCGCTGCTGGTGCCGGCGGCCGGCCATGCCGGGGTGGCGCAGGCCAGCGGGCTGGGGCTGGCCGGCGGCAATGCCATGAGCGTGGGGCTGCTGCTGTTCGTGCTGCTGGCCTTTGCGCTGCCGGGATCGGTGGATTGGGCCTTCGTGCCGGCCACCCCATTGCTGGGCCTTGATCCGGCGCTGGGCGAACCGGCGCGCATCACCGGGCCCATCGTGGGGGCGCTGATGCTTGTGGGCAGCATCCCGTTGTTCCGATCCGTGCCCGACATGCCGCGCACCAGTGCCCGGCTGGGCGCCGCGCTGGTGGGCGGCGCCAACGATCTGTGGCGGTTGCTGCGCGATGTGCGCGGCAATGCCAATCCCCTGCTCTATCTGCTGGCGCGGATGATTTTTACCGACGGTCTCACCGCTATCCTGCTGTTTGGCGGCATCTATGCGGCCGGCACCATGGGCTGGGGCACGTTGCCGATGCTGGGCTATGGCATCGTGCTCAGTTGTGCGGCGGTGGCGGGTGGCCTGCTGGCGCCGCGGCTGGATGGCTGGCTGGGGCCGCGCCATGCCTTGATGCTGGAACTGCTGCTGCTGATTGTCTTGCAATCACTGGTGCTGGGGATGGGGCAGGATCGCATCCTTTTCCAGCCGGCTGCGGCCACGCCAATCTGGGACGCGCCGATGTTCACCACCCTGCCGGAACTGGTGTTCTTGGGCCTGGGTTGCGGCCTCGCCATCACCGTCACGGCGGCCTATGCGTCGTCACGCACGCTGCTTACCCGGCTGGTGCCGCCAGACAGGCTGGGGGCATTTTTCGGGCTTTATGCCTTGTCGGGCACCGCCACCATGTGGCTGGGGCCGCTGCTGGTAGAGCAGGCGACTCGCATCGGCGGCAGCCAGGCGGCCGGCTTCGTGCCGGTGATCGGCCTGCTGGCGGTGGGGTTGGCGCTGCTGCTGTTCGTGCGCGGCGGCGGGAAGCTTTAGCCTTCGATCTTCTCGCGCGCGTAAGTGCCCCACATCTGGCCGCGCAGGATGTAACCGGATTTGCCATCCTTGCTCACCCGGCACCAGATATCCTCGCACAGGGTGATGTTCACCACCGCGCCTGGTGCGATCCGCCAGGCGATGCGGCTCTTCATGTCGGGCGCGACGTAGAGCAAGCGCTGCTGATCCCGCACCATGCCGGTGCGCTGCCCGGTGAGCAGCGCCTTGTTCATCCAGCCGATGGTGCCATCGGGATCGCGCACCTGCCGCCAGATCTCATATTCCTTGAGGATTTCCATCGGCAGGCCGGGGCGCTTGTATTCCCACAGGATGGGAAAACGCTCGCCCGGGCCAGATCGCATCATGGCGCTGCCGCCCTTGATCGAGACAAAGCGTGGTTTTGGCAAATCGGTGGTGCCATCGGCGAATTCGGCGGCGAACACCGGGCTCGCGATGAGCGCAATTGACAGGAGCAGGGCGGTCTTCATGGGCCTTCCTCTTGACCGTTTGGCCGTTGCCGCGCAAGCCTTGCCCATCGCTGCGAACCTGAATTCGGACCCGTTCATGCCCAACAAGCCCCGCCCCAAGGTCATCGTCACCCGCCGCCTGCCGCAGGCCGTGGAAACCCGAATGGCCGAATTGTTCGATGTCGAGTTGAATCTCACCGATACCCCATTCACGCAGGAACAGCTCTGCACGGCGGCGCGCAACTGCGACGTGCTGGTGCCCACCGTGACGGATCATGTTGATGCGGCGGTGTTTGCGGCGGCGGCCGAGGCAGGCCGGCTGAAGCTGTGCGCCAATTTTGGCGTGGGTGTCGATCACATCGATCTGCATGCTGCCCACGCGGCCAAGGTGACGGTGACCAACACGCCCGGCGTGCTGACCGACGACACCGCCGACATGGTGATGGCGCTGATCCTCGCGGTGCCGCGCCGGTTGGGCGCTGGTGAAAAACTGGTGCGCGCCGGCGAATGGGCCGGCTGGTCTCCCACCGGCATGCTGGGCCACCGCATTACCGGCAAGCGGCTGGGCATCATCGGCATGGGCCGCATCGGCAGCGCCGTCGCCCGCCGTGCCCGCGCCTTCGGCCTGACCGTGCATTACCACAACCGCCACCGCCTGCCGGCCAGTGTGGAGGCGGAAATGGAAGCGACCTGGTGGGCCGATCTTGATGCCATGCTGGCGCGGGTGGACATCATCACCATCAACTGCCCGCACACGCCTGACACGCACCATCTGATCGACGCGCGCCGCTTTGGCCTGATGCAGAAGAGCGCCTATCTGATCAACGCGGCGCGCGGCGAGATCGTGGACGAAAATGCGCTGTCCGAAGCGCTGGCCGCCGGGCAGATCGCAGGGGCCGGGCTGGACGTGTTCGAACATGAACCGGCGGTCGATCCGCGTCTGCTGGCGATGACCAATGTGGTGCTGCTGCCCCACATGGGCAGCGCCACCTTCGAAGGGCGGCAGGCGATGGGCGAAAAGGTGATCGCCAACATTCGCGTGTGGGTGGATGGGCATCGGCCGCCGGATATTGTTCTCGAAGGCTGGGTCTGACGCTCTTTCCCTCCCGCAAGCGGGAGGGAAGCCAATCGCTCCTGCCGCGCTAGGCTGCCCGCAACCAAGGGAGCCTGCCCAATGAAAGCCATCCGCCTCCGCCACCCCGCCGGGATCGACAATCTGCGCCATGAAGACATGGCCGAACCCGGCGCACCCGGTCCCGGCCAGATCAAGGTGCGGCTGCGCGCATCAAGCCTGAATTATCACGATTATATCGTCGTGGTGGGCGGCATCCCCACTCCCGATGGCCGCATCCCGATGAGCGATGGCGCCGGCGAAGTGCTGGCCGTGGGCGATGGCGTCACCGAATTCCGCCCCGGCGACATGGTGGTCTCCACCTTCTTCCCGACCTGGCTCGACGGCAAGCCCAACATGGCGGGCTTTGCCGGCGTGCCGGGCGATGGCGCCGATGGCTATGCGGTGGAAGAAGTGGTCGCGCCGGCCACCAGCTTCACCCACGCGCCGTTCGGCTATTCCCATGCCGAATCCGCCACCCTCACCTGCGCCGGCCTCACCGCCTGGCGGGCGCTGGTACCGGAAGGCAATCTGAAGGCCGGCGATGTCGTGCTGGTGCAGGGCACCGGCGGCGTTTCCATCTTTGCGCTGCAATTTGCCAAGGCGATGGGCGCCACTGTGATCGCCACCAGCTCAAGCGACGAAAAGCTCGGCCGCTTGGCGGCGATGGGCGCCGATCACCTGATCAACTACAAATCCACCCCCGGCTGGGGCGCGGAAGCCATGAAGCTCACCCAGGGCCGCGGCGTGGATCATATCGTCGAGATCGGCGGGGCAGGCACCATGCCCGAATCGATCACCGCCTGCGCCGTGGGCGGCCATATCAGCCTGATCGGCGTGCTCGCCGGCTATGCCGGGCCGGTTTCCACCGTGCAGTTGATGGCGAAACAGATCCGCCTGATCGGCATCACCGTCGGCACGCGCCGCCAGCAGCAGGACATGATCCGCGCCATCAACCAGAACGGCATCCGCCCGGTGATCGATTCGCACTTCCCGCTGGCCGAACTGGGCGCGGCGTTCCGCCACCAGGAATCGGGCAAGCATTTCGGCAAGATCTGCGTCGACATCTGAGGAAGGAAAGGGGCCTCCGGCGGGCAGGGTCTGCGACCCTGCCCGCCGGAGGCCTCACTTCTGCCTGAACCTCAAGCCCCCGTGAGAATCCGGTCCACCAGTTGCTTCACCGTCGGGATGAAGCCGTTCGAATACCAAGGGTCGCTGGCGAAGCGGTAAGCGCTGTGGCCGGCAAAGGCCAGATTCTGTTCGGGATCACCGCCATGGGCGATATCCTGCAGTGTTTTCTGGATGCAGAAGCTGCGCGGATCGGCGAGACGCCCGGTGCTGTTGCTATCCGTATCCTTCCACGCCGAAAAGCCGCAGTGCGACAGACAGCCCATGCAATCGGCCTGATCCTTGCGGATGGTGGCGCGGTCGGACGGGGTCACGAACACCAGTGTGTTGTCCGGGGTTTTCAGCGCTTCGGTAAAGCCCGCGCCATGCCATTCGCGCGCGTGCAGCAGATCGCCGCCGGTCACGAAAAAGCGTTTGCTGCCGACGCCGACATCCAGCGCAAACTGGTGATCACCGGTTGCGGTGGTGGAAAAGGCGATTTGCCGCTCGCTGCGCGTTTCCAGCGCGCGCAGGTAAGGATTGCGGATGGCCGACGAATAGAATCCGGTCGGCGAAAACTTGTGCAGCAGGATATCGCCTTCGTTCAGATGCAGCAGGCGCTCTTTCCACGCCTGCGGAATCGGACTTTCCTGCGTCAGCAGCGGCCGCGTGCCGAATTGGAACACCACCTGGCCCAATTCGGGATTGTCGAACCAGTTGGCCCATTCGTCCAGCCGCCACACGCCGCCGGCCATCACGATCGGCACTGATTCGGACACGCCGAGTTCCCGCATGGTGGCGCGCAGCTCGGCAACGCGCGGGTATGGATCCTGGGGTGCGCGCGGGTCTTCGGCGTTGGACAGGCCGTTGTGGCCACCGGCCAGCCACGGGTCTTCATACACCACCGCGCCCAGCCACTCGGCCGCCTTGGAATAGGCGCGCTTCCAAAGCGCGCGGAAGGCTCGAGCCGAGCTGATGATCGGGTAATAATGCACGCCATATTGCGCAGCGATTTCGGAGAGTTTGTAGGGCATGCCGGCCCCGCAGGTTACGCCGTTCACCATGCCGCGCGTGCCTTCCAGCACGCCATGCAGGATGCGCTGGGCCCCGCCCATTTCCCACAACACATTGATGTTGATGGCGCCGATGCCGCGCTGCAATTCCGGGGCGGCGATCTCATAGGCGCGCTGCACCTGGGCTATGCCGCCATCGATGCCGTACTGCACCAGTTCTTCATGACGATCGCGGCGGGTGGCGGCGCGGTAGATTTGCGGGATGATGTTGCCGTCGGCATCATAGCTGTCGGCGTTGACGGCCGAGACCGTGCCCACGCCACCCGCCAGTGCCCATGCGCCCGAAGAGGCGTGGTTGGTGGCGGAAACACCCTTGCCGCCTTCCACCAGCGGCCACACCTCGCGGCCACCCATCACCAGCGATTTCACACCAGAAAGCATCGTTTTCCGTTCTGTCACGGCCGGACCCATCCACCGGCCACCGCCCTCTTGCGGCAAAGATGTGGCAGTGTGCAAGCCGTGCTGTTGTCTCAGGTGGTCATAGGCAGCCTGCATCTGGCATAGCGGAAGGCCGGCCCGTCGAGATCAACCTGCGGGATCTCATCCTTTTCGCGCCAATAATCCTGGGTGTGGCGCCATTCCGGCCCGGGCGCGGTTTTCGGCAGCAGGTGCTGGCCGCGGGCAAGATAACCGGGGTTGAAGTCATCCGGATCGACCCAAAGGCCGCGTGGGCTGTCGACAAGGTCGGGCGGCAACACCACCTCGACCCTGTCGACGCCTTTGTCGTCCATGTGCTGCAGCAGCCGGCAGGTGAATTCAGAGATCATGTCGGAACGCAGTGTCCAACTCGCCCGGAAATAGCCGAACACCCAGACAAGGTTGGGCACGCCGGTAAACATCATGCCGCGCCAGGTGACAGTATCGCCCATGTCCAGTGGCTTGCCGTCGATCGAGAAGGCGATGTCACCGAACACGCACAGATTGAAGCCGGTGGCGAGCACGATCATGTCGGCCGGGACGGTGGTCCCATCCTGCATCTCCACGCCATCGGGCGTGAAGCGCGCAATCGTGCCGGTGACGACATCGGCCTTGCCGGCACGCACGCCGGCGAACAGATCGCCATCGGGCACGAAGGCGATCCGCTGCCGCCACGGGCGATAGGCGGGCGTAAAGTGGCGCATGTCGAACCCTTCTGGCAGCAGCGCTTGCACCCCGGCCAGCAGTTCGGCCGCCATTGCTTCGGGTGCTTCCCGGCATTGGCGCACGACCTGATCCTGATCGTAAATCACCTTCTTGCGCACGATGTCGTGGATGGTGGCTTCGTCCACCCCGATCGGGCGCAACAGCTCGGCCATCTCGTTTTCATTGCGGCCGGGAATGAAATAGGTCGGGCTGCGCTGGATCATGGTGATGTGATCAGCTTTTTCCGCCATCGCCGGCACCACGGTGGCCGCCGTTGCGCCCGATCCGATCAGCACGACTCGTTTGCCGCTGTAATCGGTGGCTTCGTCCCATTCCTCGGTGTGGAGGATCGGGCCCTTGAAATCGGCCATGCCTGGATAGTCCGGCCAATAGCCCTGATGATGCCGGTAATAGCCTTGCGCCATCCACAGGAACGGCGCGAGAAACTGGCGGCGCGTCCCATCAGACAGGCAGGCCGTGACCGTCCAGCGGGCGGCGGCGCTGTCCCATTCGGCGGTTTCGATGCTGTGGTTGTAACGGATGTGGCGATCAAGGTCGTTCTCCTCGATCATCTCGCCCAGATAGGCCTGGATTTCGGCGGCCGTGGCGATCGGCGGCCCCACCCACGGCTTGAAGCCGAAGCCGAATGTATAGAGATCGCTATCGGAACGGATGCCGGGGAATTTGTGGGTGAGCCAGGTGCCGCCGTAACTCGCCTCCCGTTCCAGCACCAGGAAGCGCTTGTGCGGCAGACGCTGCTGCAGGTGCCAGGCCGCAGAGAGCCCGGAAATGCCGGCACCAATCACCAGCACATCAACATCGGTGATCGCGCCTTCAGGGGCCGGGCGGGCCGGGGTGTGAGCGTCCATCATCTATCCTCCCAGATCTGTGTTGCAGTTTCGGGCCGCTGGTAGCGTAGTGCCTTGATCTGGATCAAAGGCCACGCCTGCCCTTTTCCACAGGCGCGCAATCGGGCATGGCGCCCACCATGTCTGACACCGCTTCCGATCCCACCACCATCCGCCGCCTTTATGGCCGCCGGCAGGGCCACGCCTTGCGCCAGGGCCAGGCCGAATTGTTTGCCGATCTGTTGCCGCGCATTGCGGTGCCAGCCGAAGGCGCGATCACGGCGCCGGGCCTGTTTGGCAATGATCGCCCGCTGTGGCTGGAAATCGGCTTTGGCAAGGGCGAGCACATGGCCGGGCAGGCGGCGATGCGCCCCGATGTTGGCCTGATCGGTGCGGAACCGTTTGTGGACGGCGTGGTCGGCGCGCTGATGGCGGTGCGTGACAATAGTCTCACCAACGTGCGAATCCATCATGGCGACGCGCTTGATGTGCTGGAACGGCTGCCAGAAGCGAGCGTGGAACGCGTGTTCCTGCTCCACCCGGACCCGTGGCCCAAGGCCCGCCACGCCAAGCGCCGTTTCATGAATCCAGGCCCGATCGATCGCATCGCCCGCGTGCTGAAACCGGGCGGCGAGTTCCGGTTCGGTACCGATCACCCGATCTATTGCCGCTGGGCCCTGATGCAGATGGGCAAGCGCCGCGATTTCCGCTGGCTGGGCGACACGGCGGCGGATTTCCTCACCCGCCCCGCCGATTGGCCGCAGACGCGCTATGAAGCCAAGGCGCGCCGGTTGGGCCATGAGGTGTGGTATTTCCGTTGGCAGCGGCAGTGAGCTTGGCTGTGACGTTGCGGCCATTGACCACGCCGCGTCATTTCGCCTAGGCCAAGCCTTGTGAGCACCTATCTCGACTTTGAAAAGCCGATCGCCCAGATCGCCCAGCGCGCGACCGATTATCGCGCTGCCGGCGATGATGCCGGCGCCCGCCACGCCGAAGGCGCCGCGCGCCGCCTGTTGGCCGAAACCTATGCGAAGCTGTCGCCATGGCAGAAGACGCTGGTGGCCCGTCACCCGGCGCGGCCGCATTTTTCCGACATCGCCAAGGCACTGGTGGAGGATTTCACGCCGCTGGCTGGCGATCGTGCCTATGGCGAGGATCTCGCCATCCTGGGTGGACTGGGCAAGCTGCGCGGGCTGAACGTGCCGGTGATGCTGATCGGCCATGAAAAGGGCAACGACACCGCATCCCGCGTTCGCCACAATTTCGGCATGGGCCGGCCCGAAGGCTATCGCAAGGCAGCCCGCTTGGTGGAACTCGCCGCCCGCTTCAACGTGCCGGTGATCACCCTGGTTGACAGTGCCGGCGCCTATCCGGGCGTCGACGGTGAAGCCCGCGGCCAGGCCGAAGCCATTGCGCGTGCCACCGCCGCCTTTCTGGGCGCGCCTGTGCCGATCATTACCGCCATCACCGGTGAAGGCATGTCGGGCGGTGCCATCGGCATCGCGGCGGCGGATCGGGTGATCATGCTGGAACACGCGGTTTATGCGGTGATCTCGCCAGAAGGCTGTGCCTCCATCCTGTGGCGCAATGCCGACAAGCAGGCCAATCGCGCGGCGGATGCCGCCGAAGCGATGAAGGTGACGGCGGCCGACTGCAAGGCGCTGGGCGTGATCGATACCATCGTGTCCGAACCGCTGGGCGGTGCCCATCGTGATCCGGCCGCCGCCATTGCCTCGCTGTCGATGGCGATTGCCAGCGAATTGCAGCCGTTGCTGGCGCTGTCACCGGCGGCGTTGGTGAAGGCCCGCCGCGCCAAATATCTGGCGATGGGCCGCAATCTTTAGAACCGCCGGCCGCCGCCGTCTGGCGCGGTGACCCGCTTTCACGTTATGCTGCGCCGATGAAGAATCTGGTTCGCACGCTTGCCTTGTCAGCCTTGCTGGCAGCCCCGGTGCTGGCGCAGGCACCCCCCGGCCTGACCGAAAGCGAGCGCCGGTCGGGCGCGCAGGCCCATCCGCAGATCCTGCAGCAGTTCGGCGGTGCCATGAGCGGGCCGGTGGCGGATTATGTGCGCGGCGTGGGCCAGAAAATCGCCGTGCAATCGGGCGGAGGCGCGCGGGCGACGGATTACACCGTCACCTTGCTGAATTCCAACGTGAACAACGCGTTCGCCATTCCGGGCGGCTATGTCTACATCACTCGCCAGCTGCTGGCGCTGATGAACGACGAGGCCGAACTGGCCTTCGTGATGGGCCATGAAGTGGCGCATGTCGCCGCCCGCCACGGGCAGAAGCGTCAGAACCGCGCCGCGCTGTCCAACGTGCTGGCCGGCGTGGCCGGGGTGCTCACCGGGTCCGATCTGATCGGGCGCGGTGCCGGCGTGGTCGCCGGGCTGACGACGCTGGGTTACAGCCGTGATCAGGAACGCCAGGCCGACAGCTTGGGCGTACGTTATCTGGTCAATGCCGGCTATGATCCCGATGCTGCCACTGACAGCCTGGCCGCGCTGGGCGCGCAGACGGCGCTGGAAGCGCGGCTGAAGGGCCAGGGCGGCGCCGAACCATCGAAGTGGCTTTCCACCCATCCGCCCAGCGGCGAACGCGTGGCCCGGATGCGCAGCGAGGCACAGGCGATTCGCACCTCCAGCCGCACCCTCAACCGCGATGCGTTCCTGAATGCCATCGACGGCATGATCTATGATGATGATCCAGCCGAAGGCGTGGTGGTGGGCAGCGGCTTCCGCCACGGCGGGCTGGCGCTGGCCCTCGATGCGCCGCGGGGTTTTGCCATTGCCAACAGCCCGCAAGCGGTCACCGGCAGCGGGCCGGGCAATCTGAAATTCGATCTGCGTGCCGCCGATGCGCGCGCCGCCGATCTGAACAGCATTGCCGGCGCGCGCTGGCAGCAACTGGGCGTTTCGGCCCAGCCTATGCGCGCCACCCGCATCAACGGGGTAGAGGCGCTGGAAGGCAGCATCCGCGCCGGATCACAGGCCGGCCCGGTGGAAGCCACGCTCACCGTCTACCGCTGGTCGCCGCAGCTGGCGCTCACCTTGGTCAGCATTGCGCCACAGGGCCAATTGGCGGGCGTGACGCCGGTGGCGGCCAGTGTGCGCCGGCTCGGCCCGCAGGACATCGCCAGCATCCGCAGCCGCCGCATCCAGGTGGTGCGTGTAGGGGCCAACGACACGCTGCAAAGCCTTGCCAACCGCATGGCTTATGATGACGACAAGATGGCGCGCTTCCTCACCCTCAATCAGCTGGAGGCCAGTGCCCGGTTGAAGGCCGGCGACCGTGTGAAGCTGGTCGTCGTGCGCTGATGAAGATCGTTCACGTGGTGGCCGCCGCCTTGGTGGACGGCGAAGGCCGGGTGCTGCTCGCCCAGCGCCCGGAAGGCAAATCGCTGGCCGGGATGTGGGAGTTTCCCGGCGGCAAGCTGGAGCCCGGCGAATCGCCGGAGACCGCGCTGGTACGCGAATTGGAGGAGGAACTGGGCATCGTGGCCGAGGGGTTGGCACCCTTCACCTTCGTGAGCTTTGCCTATCCCGATTTCCACCTGGTGATGCTGCTGTACTGGTGCCGGCAGTGGCAGGGGCAGCCGCACGGCCGTGATGGCCAGGCGCTGCGTTGGGAGCGCCCGGAAGTGATGGCGGCGCTGCCGATGCCGCCAGCCGATGTGCCCTTGGTCGAGGCTTTGGTGGCCGCAATCGGCGCGTGAAGCCGCAGCCAAGGTTGCACCCATGTGACAGGGCGGCTATGGCCGGCCAAACCCGTCAGCCCACACCCCTCAGTCAGGCGCGCGCGAAATGAAGATTCTGGCCGGCAACGGCAACCCGGAACTGGCCCAGGCGATTGCCGCCTATCTGGAAATCCCGCTCACCAGCGCTTCGGTGCGCCGCTTTGCCGATGAAGAAATCTTCGTTGAAATCCATGAGAATGTGCGCGGCGAAGATGTGTTCGTGGTCCAGTCCACCGCCGCCCCTGCCAATGACAATCTGATGGAATTGCTGATCTGCATCGATGCGCTGCGCCGCGCGTCGGCGCGGCGGATCACGGCGGTGGTGCCCTATTTCGGTTACGCACGCCAGGATCGCAAATCGGGCTCGCGCACGCCGATTTCGGCCAAGCTGGTGGCCAATCTGATCACCACCGCCGGCGCCGATCGTGTGCTCAGCGTGGATCTTCACGCCGGCCAGATCCAGGGCTTCTTCGATATTCCGACCGACAATCTGTTTGCCGCCCCGGTAATGGCTGCCGACATCACCGCG
Source organism: Sandarakinorhabdus sp. (assembly GCF_032115815.1). Taxonomy (GTDB): domain Bacteria; phylum Pseudomonadota; class Alphaproteobacteria; order Sphingomonadales; family Sphingomonadaceae; genus Sandarakinorhabdus. The sequence goes on along the minus strand of NZ_JAUMBI010000032.1, from coordinate 12,687 downwards.
CGCATGGGCATGGACAATCTGATGGTCGTCTCGCCTGACGTGGGCGGCGTGGTGCGCGCCCGTGCGCTGGCCAAGCGGCTGGGCAATGCCCCGCTCGCCATCGTCGACAAGCGTCGGGAACGCCCGGGTGAATCCGAAGTGATGAACATCATCGGTGATGTGCGCGGCCGTCGCTGCATCCTGGTCGATGATATCGTCGATTCGGCCGGCACCCTGTGCAACGCGGCTGCAGCCTTGCTCCAGGCCGGCGCGCAGAGTGCGACGGCCTATGTGAGCCACGGCGTGCTGTCTGGCGGCGCGGTGGCGCGTGTCGATGGTTCGGCGCTGTCGGAACTGGTCGTCACCGATTCGATCGCGGCCACGGCTGCGGTCAAGGCCGCGCAGAAGGTGCGCCGCATCACCATCGCGCCGCTGCTGGCCGAAGCCATGCGACGGACGGCAGAAGAAAGTTCGGTCAGCAGCCTGTTCGATTGAGAGTTGCAGCCCGCTGCCTCAATCGCCGCCCGCCTCAATCACCCGTGGAACGATTGATCACCGTGCCATCGGGCTTGTAGACCTTTTCCGGCGTCACATATTCGCCCTTGGCCGTGCAGATGCCGCCCGGATCCTTGGCGCGCATCTTGGCGCAGAATTCGGTGTCGGGCTTGGGTTGGGCTTGGGCATGGGCCGGAGCAAGCGCCAAGACGCTGCCCATGGCAATGGCCAAGGCACCAAGAGCTGCGGTGATGATCGTGCGGTTCATGGAGTCCTGATACACCGCAATGGCTTGCGCCGCCATGAACAACCGCACTAATCCGGTGCTGTGTCACCCCCGGACCCTCCTCCGCCGCAAGCGCGGCTGCTGCTCGATAGTGCGGCGCTGATTGCTAATTGGCAGGATTTCGCCGGTGCCGTGGCTGGTGCCGCCTGCGGTGCGGCGATCAAGGCGGATGGCTATGGCTTGGGCGCGCGGGCAGCGCTGGTGCGGTTTGCCGCGGCGGGCTGCCGGCATTTCTATGTGGCGCACTGGCAGGAAGTGCCGCCATTGTTGCCGCTTCCCGATGGCGTCACCTTGTCCGTCCTCCACGGCGTTACCGCCGAAGAGATGGCCGCCGCGCTGGCTCTGCCGGCCCGGCCCGTGCTGGTGACGGCGGCCCAGGTCGCACTGTGGCGGCAGACCGGGCGGCCGTGTGAAGCGATGGTGGACAGCGGCATGAACCGGTTGGGCCTCGCCCCGGCGGAAACGGCGGATGTGCTGGCCGGGATGGCGGTGGCGGTGCTGCACAGCCATCTCGCCTGTGCCGACAGTCCGGCGCACCCGCTGAATGAAGCGCAGCGCGCCTGCTTTGCCGACGTGACAGCGCGGGTGCCGGCAGACGCCTATGCACTGGCCAACAGTGCCGGCATTGCGCTCGGTGCGGCCTTTCATCTTGATCTGGTGCGCCCCGGCATCGGCCTGTTTGGCGGCGGGCTGATGCCTGATGGCCGGGTGTCGCGCACGGTGGCGCGCATGCAGGCCCGCATCATCCAGCTGCGCGACGTGCCGGCCGGCGGCACGGTGGGTTATGCCGCCGCGTTCACCGCCACACGGCCCAGCCGTATTGCCACGGTGGCCTTGGGCTATGCCGATGGCTATGCGCGCGGCCTGTCGGGAGCCGGCTGGGCAGAGGTGGCCGGCGTGCGCTGCCCGGCAGCTGGCCGCGTTTCCATGGATCTGGCCGCGTTCGACGTTACCGACGCGCCGGCGCTGGCCGAAGGTGACTGGCTCGATATCCCCTTCGATCCCGAAACCATGGCCAGCCTGTCGGGCCGGACCAGCTATGAACTGCTGGTGGCGCTGGGCCAGCGCTTTGATCGGGTGTGGGCGTGATCGCCGCGCTGGTCGCCATCGGCGCGCCGGTGCTGGCGGCGTTCGCGGCAATCGGCCGGCTGACGCGCTTTGCCGTCACCGCGCTCACCCGGATGCTGCAGCCGCCCTGGTATCCGGCGCAACTGGCACAGCAGATGCTGGTGATCGGCTGGCTGTCGTTGCCGGTGGTTGGCCTCACCGCGATCTTCACCGGTTCGGCGCTGGCGCAGCAGATCTTCATTGGGGGCAGCCGCTTCAACGCGGCGTCTACCGTCCCAGCCGTTACCGTGATCGGCGTCGTGCGCGAGTTGGGCCCGGTGCTGGGCGGGCTGATGGTGGCCGGGCGGGTGGCAAGCGCCATGGCGGCCGAATTGGGCACGATGCGGGTGACGGAGCAGATCGACGCGCTGGTGACGTTGCGCACGGATCCCTTCCGCTGGCTGGTGGGCCCACGCATTCTCGCCGCCGTGCTGGTGATGCCGTTCCTGGTGCTGGTGTCGAACGCACTGGGCGTGATGGGCGGCTGGCTGCTGGCGACCCAGCGGCTGGGCTTCAACAGCGCCCAATATCTGGCGACGACGCAGCGCTATCTTGAGGTGGATGACGTCGTCTCGTCGCTGGTGAAGGCCGGCGTGTTCGGATTTTTCATCGCGTTGATGGGCTGTTACCATGGCTATCACAGCGGCGGCGGCGCGGCCGGGGTGGGGCGGGCGACCACCAATGCCGTCGTTTCCAGCTTCATCCTGATCCTGCTGTCCAACCTGATCATCACCGTGATCGTGTTCGGATCATGATTCCCCGGATTGAACTGAGCGGCGTGTCCAAGCGCTTTGGCAGCCGCCAGGTGCTCGATGGCCTTGATGTGGCGGTGATGCCGGGCGAAAGCCTGGTGATCATCGGCGGGTCGGGCACCGGCAAATCGGTGACGCTGAAGTGCATATTGGGCCTGATCCCGATCGATGCAGGATCGATGAAGGTGGATGGGCAGGAAGTCGCCGGGCTGAAGGGCGCCGCGCTAGATGCCCACCGCACCCGCTTCGGCATGTTGTTCCAGGGCGGTGCACTGTTCGATTCGCTGCCCGTGTGGCGCAACATCAGTTTTGCGCTGCCTGGCAGCGCAGCGGAGCGCAAGGCCGCCGCCATCGACAATCTTGCCCGCGTTGGCCTGGCAGCGGAGGTGGCCGACTTGAAGCCTGCGGAGCTTTCCGGCGGGATGCAGAAACGTGTCGCCCTGGCTCGCGCCATTGCAGCGCGCCCGCCGATCATCTTCTTCGATGAACCGACGGCGGGGCTGGACCCGATCACGGCGGCGGTCATCAACACGCTGATCCGCACGCTGGTTACGGATTTGAAAATCGCCGCAATTACCATTACGCACGACATGGCGAGTGTGCGTTTGATCGCCGACAGGGTTGCCATGCTGCACGCAGGAAAGATCATCTGGAACGGGCCGTTGGCCAGCCTTGATGGCTGCGACAATGCTTACGTGCGCCAGTTCATCACCGGGAGCACCGAAGGCCCGATCCAGATGCCGGGTGCCCGGCCATGAACCGCCCGAATCAAGCAGTTACTGCTGGTGGGGCTGAACTGGCGAGGTTGCTGCAGCGGGTGGCCGATGGCGATGCCGCCGCCTTCCAGACATTCTATGATCGCACCAGTGCAAAACTTTTCGGCGTGATCCTGCGTATCTTGGTCGAACGGCAGGAATCCGAAGACGTGTTGCAGGAAGTGTATCTCAGCGTGTGGCGCAAGGCGGCGACCTTTGATGCGGCGAAAGCCAGCCCGATCACCTGGGCGGCCACCATCGCGCGCAACCGCGCCATCGATCGGCTGCGTGCCCGCCCACCACGCGCCCATGCGCCGGTGGAGTCTGCCTTTGATCTGGCCGATGACGGCCCCTCCGCCGATGCCGGGCTGATCCATGATCAGGATGCGCGGCGCATCGCGGCCGCCCTGGCAACGCTGGAACCGCGCCATGCCGCCGCCATCCGCGCCTGCTATTTTGATGGCGTCACCTATGATGAACTGGCGGCGCGCGAACAGGTGCCGGTGGGCACGTTGAAAAGCTGGGTGCGGCGCGGCCTGATCCGGCTGCGCGATCAGCTGGAAGGGAGCCAGGCATGAGCCAGCAGCCCCAACCGAGCGGCCTTGATGGCCTGACCGAACTGGAAGCGCTGGCCATGGACCATGCGCTGGGTGGCGGCAGCCGCGCCGAGCGCAAGGCGGCCGAACTGCGCCTGATGAGCGATCCCGAATTCCGTGCCGCGGTTGAACGCTGGCAGGTGATGCTGGCGCCGCTGGATGATGTGACGCCGGGCATTGCCCCGCCGCCATCGGTATGGGCTGGAATCGCGGCAGAGATTGAGCCGCAGCCACGCCGTGCCGCGCCGCAGCCGGCGATGTCCGGCGGCTGGTGGAACAGTGTCGGCCTGTGGCGGGGGCTGGCGTTCGGTGGCCCGGTGCTGGCGGCGGTGGCCGTCGCCGTTCTGGTGCAACCCGGCGCCGTGGCGCCCGGTGTGCCGACCGAGGTGGCCGGGGGTCCGGCGCTGGTGGCCACATTGGCCGATGCCGATGGCAAACCGCTGATTGCCGCCGCCTATGATCCGGCCAGCGGCCAGGTGCGCTTTGCCCCGGTTGCAGCCAGCGATCAGGCCACCGGCGGCAAGGTGCCGGAATTGTGGGTGATCGAAGGCAAGAATCCGCCGCGGTCGCTGGGCGTGATCGATATTGCTGCCGGTCGCAGCCAGGCGATCCCGCGTGACCGGCTGGCTGGGCTGAAACCTGGGGCGGTGCTGGCCATTTCGATCGAACCCACCGGCGGTTCGCCCACCGGTGCGCCCACCGGGCCAGTGATCGCCACGGGAAAATTGTCAGCCGCCTGATTGCTGGCCCATTTCGTCGCAGCGGCACTGGCAAGCGCAGCCTTGCCACCCATCTTGCGTAACTGAGGGGCCCGCCTATCCCGGCGGCACCTGATCAACGAGATGGAGAATCTCATGCGTTCCAACACTGCCCTGCGCGCCGCGCTGTTTGCCATTGCTGCGGCCGGCCTTGCCCCCATGGCCAGCGCACAGCCAATCGTGGGCGGCGCCCCCATGCTGCCGACCAAGGACATCATCGATAATGCCGTGAACTCGGCTGATCACACCACGCTGGTGGCCGCCGTGAAGGCTGCCGGCCTGGTCGATACGCTGAAGGGCAAGGGCCCGTTCACCGTGTTCGCTCCTACCAACGCCGCCTTTGCCAAGCTGCCGGCCGGCACGGTGGAAAATCTGCTGAAGCCGGAAAACAAGGCCACGCTCGCCGCCGTGCTCACCTATCACGTGGTGCCGGGCAAGTTCACCGCCGCTGATGTGGTCGGTGCCATCAAGGCCGGCGGCGGCAAGGCCGAGCTGACCACTGTGCAGGGCGGCAAACTGACCGCCTCCATGATGGGCAACCTTGTCATGCTGCGCGATGCCAAGGGCGGCATGAGCCACGTGCGCGTGGCCGATGTGATGCAGTCCAACGGCGTGATCCACGTGGTTGACGCGGTCGTGCTGCCGTAAGCGTTTCGTTTGTTGCGTGAAAAAGGGGGCCGGCTCTTGCGAGCCGGCCCCCGATTTTCTTCAGCTGGAGCTGATTAGGCCGTGATGGCGCGGCGACGGCGGGCGGTGGCGCCCACCAGGCCAAAGCCGGCGATCAGCATCGCCCAGCTCGACGGTTCCGGCACGGCCATGGCGCCGGCGATGAAATCCTTGTGGATATACACCGGCACATAGCCGCTGAATTCGCCGAAGCTGCTGTTGAGGCCACCGCGGATGTCACCGAAAGCGGTGCCGAAGCTGATCCCATAGCTGGTCACCGACATGATGCGGCCGAACTGATCGAACTGCGGACCGCCCGAATCGCCACCGGCAACGGCCACTTCACTGGCGCCACGGCCCAGATTGCAGAACTTGGCGGTGCCGGCGATGCCGAGGCCAGTGAAGTTGCCCGCGCTGGCCAAGCGGCAGCTTGCATCGTTGGCGGCCAGGCCATTGTCGAAATCGGCTAGGTAGGAAAATTCGGTGCGCGATTGCGGCCCGAAGATGTTGTACCCGCGGCCGTCAAAGACCGCATCACCCACGCGCCAGGCCATGTTGTTGTCACCCTGGCGCAGGCGACCGGTGCCGGCGTTGTTGCCGAAGTCGCCGCCGATGGTGGAGCGGGCACCGTAACCGGCGACGTTGAAGTCCTGCCCGGTCAGATCGGTCAGATCCGACAGTTCATAGCTAGTGGCCCACGACGGTGCGGCGCGATTAAGGCGCAGCACGGCGATGTCGTTCTGATCGATCACGAAGCCGGTGTAGGCGCTGTTCACGATCGTGCCGCTGACGTTGCGGGTAACACCGTTCAGCGTCGGCAGGAAATCCGGATCGGCGCTCTGGCCACCCGGGCCGCCGTAGAAGAAGGCGCGGGTGCTGAGCGGACCGGCCGTGCCGGCGCCATCGGACACGCAGTGGGCCGCCGTGAGGATCGACACGCGATCCGACATCAGCGAGCCGGAGCAGATGAAGACCTGGCCGCCGCCGTAATCCATCAGCAGCGCCACGGTGCCGCTATACTTCGGCGCAGTCGCAAAATAGCGCGAGTCGCCACCGGCAACCGCGGTTGCGGTTGACGTCACGCCAACGATCTTGCTGGTCGCCTCCCAGGCGAGGTCACCAAAGCTGCCCGACTGGGTCCTTGGCGCGGCGAAGGCCGGAATGGCCATCGCGGTCGCCGTTGTTACCAGCAGCATTTTTGTTACATTACGCATCGAATTGCCCCTCTAACAGTAAATACTAGGTAAATTTACTATTAAGAGATTTACGCATTTGCAACGAAAATTTCATGTCGGCCAGCGCCTGCGGCAAGGTTGACCGACGCGACTGCACTGGCCGCCACGCCGGGGGGCAGCTTGTTCGATGGAGCGATGGAGTTTGCGCGCAATCTCAGCGTGTTGGTTCAGGCCGTGGCAGGTTCGGCCCGGTCGTCTGTGGGGGAGTCTTCCTCGGCCTGTTGCAGCGCCCACATCTCGGCATAGGCGCCGGCGCGGGCCAGCAGCTCGTCGTGGCGGCCGCGTTCGATGATGCGGCCGGCGTCCATCACGATGATTTCATCAGCATCGGTGATGGTGGAAAGGCGGTGGGCGATGACAATGGTGGTGCGCCCGGCGGAAACGCCGCCCAGCGCCTCCTGGATACTGGCTTCTGTCGCCGAATCGAGCGCGCTGGTGGCTTCATCGAGGATCAGGATCGCCGGGTTTTTCAGGATGGTGCGGGCGATGGCGACGCGCTGTTTTTCCCCGCCCGACAGTTTCAGCCCGCGTTCGCCCACCTGCGTCTTGTAGCCATCGGGCAGGCTGAGAATGAAATCGTGGATGGCCGCGCCGCGTGCTGCCGCGATGATTTCCGCCTCGCTGGCGTCAGGCCGGCCATAAGCGATGTTGTAGCCGATGCTGTCGTTGAACAGCACCGTATCCTGCGGCACGATGCCGATGGCGCGGCGCAGACTGTCTTGCGTGACATGGGCGATATCCTGCCCGTCGATCAGCACGCGGCCGCCCTGGATGTCGTAGAAGCGGTAGAGGATGCGGCTGAGCGTTGATTTGCCGGCGCCCGAATGCCCGATAACGGCGAGCTTGCGGCCCGGCGACACGTCGAAATTCACTCCGTGCAATATCTGCCGGCGCGGATCGTAACCGAATTGCACCGCTTCGAAGGTGATGCGGGCGCCGGCCAGCTGCAGCGGCACCGCATCGGGCGCATCGGCGATTTCGGGTGAGGTATCGATCAGGCGGAACATCGCTTCCATGTCGATCAGGCCCTGGCGGATCTCGCGATAGACCATGCCGAGCAGATCGAGCGGGCGGAACAGCTGCATGAGCAAGCCGTTGACGAAGGCGATATCGCCGATGGTGAAGCGGCCCTGATCCCAGCCCCAGACGACATAGACCAATGCGCCGGCCATCAGGGCGTTGGTGATGAAGCTTTGCCCGATGTTGAGCCAGGCCAGGCTGACTTCGGACTTGGTGGCAGCATCGGTGTAGCGCTTGATGGCGTGGCCATAATTGGCGTTCTCATGCGCTTCGGCGTTGAAATATTTGACCGTTTCGTAGTTCAGCAGGCTGTCCACCGCCCGCGCGGTCGCCTTCTGATCGCTTTCCACCATCTGGCGGCGCAGATTGGCGCGCCAATCGGTGATGCGCTGGGTGTAGACGATATAGGCCGCCACGGTTCCCAGCGTGGCCAGCACCAGTTCCCAGCCAAACCCGCGCCCGAACAGGATGCAGACGGCGGTGAGTTCGATCACGGTGGGGAAGATGTTGAACAGCAGGAAATAAAGCATCGTGTCGATGCTCTTGGTGCCGCGTTCGATCAGGCGGGTGAGGGCGCCGGTGCGGCGTTCGAGGTGGAAGCGTAGCGAAAGCCGGTGGATGTGGCTGAACACATCGAGGCTGAGGTGCCGCGCGGCTTCCTGGCCAACCTTTTCGAACAGGGCGTTGCGGAAATTGTCGAACAGCACGCCGCCGAAGCGGGCGAGCGCATAGGAGGCGACCAGCGCCATCGCCACACCGGCGCCGCCCGACAGATTGGCGGACATCGCATCCAGCGCCAGCTTCAGCGTGTAGGGCATGGCCAGCATGACGCTTTTGGCCAGCAGCACCAGGCACAGCGCGCCGACCACGCGCAGTTTCAGATCGGAGCGATCGGCCGGCCACAGATAGGGCAGGAAACGCTTCAGCGTCTTGAAGTCGGCCTCACCCTGCGGCGGGCCGGACGGAGCGGCCATGGATTGCATGGGGACGCATATGGGCCGCGTCGGGTTTCCGCACAATGGGATGGATTGTCCCTTCCGCAAGCGGAAGGGTGGGGGCGCACTTGCCCCACCTGCCCCAAACGCCCATGGTAATCCCATGCCGCGCACCCCCCGCAACAACCCGCATCCCGGCCTGCCTGATCGGCAAGCCATATTGGATTTCATCGCCACCCAGAAAACCAGCGTGGGCAAGCGCGAGATCGCCAAGGCGTTCGGCCTGCACGCTCAGGACAAGATCGCGCTGAAAGCCCTGCTGAAGGAGATGATGGAGGCCGGCGAACTGGAAACCGGCCCCGGCCGCAACCTGCACAAGGGCGGCGGCCTGCCCAAGGTGACGGTGATCCGCATCTGTGATGTTGCCGATGGCGTGGCGATTGCCGTGCCCGACAGATGGGAACACGCCACCCCGCCGCCGCGCCTGCGGGTGATCGAGCCGCGCCGCCGCGGCGCGTTTGGTCTGGGTGATCGGCTGCTGGCGCGGATCGAGGAACAGGGCGGCGGGCTGCTGGCGTTCCCGATGAAGGCGCTGGCGAAATCCGAAGAGTTTGTGCTCGGCATCTTGCGCAAGGAAGCGTTGGGCTGGCGGCTGGTGCCGGTGGACAAGAAGGCGCGCACCGATCTGGCGATCAACGATCCTGGCGACGGCCAGCCTGGCGATCTGGTACTGGCCGAGCCATCGGGCCGCCCGCCGCGCCAATATGGCCGCGTTGTCGAAGTGCTGGGCGATCCGTTCCAGCCCAAATCGTTCAGCCTGATCGCCATTCACGCCAAGGGCATCCCCAACCGCTTTGACGAATCGACGCTCGATGAAGCCGAGCGCATGGCCCGGCAATCACTTGGCGATCGGGAGGATCTGCGCGCGCTGCCGTTCCTCACCATCGATCCCGCCGACGCGCGCGATCATGATGATGCGGTGTGGGCGGCGCCGGATGACGAAAAGCCGGGCCATTTCCGCGCCATCGTCGCCATTGCCGATGTGAGCTTTTACGTGCGCCCCGGCACCGCGCTCGACCGTTCGGCGCGCAGCCGCGGCAACAGCGTCTATTTCCCTGATCGCGTCGTGCCGATGCTGCCCGAAGTGCTGTCGGCGCACGTGTGCAGCCTGGTGGAGAATGAAGACCGCGCCGTGCTGGCCTGCCATCTGCACATCGATCCCGAAGGCAAGTTGCTCGATTGGCGCTTCACCCGCGCCGCCATCCGCTGCGTCACCAACATCGCCTATGAGGAAGCGCAGGCGACGATGGATGCCGCCAAGGGCGAGTGGCTGCATGTGCTGCAACCGTTGTGGGCCGCATGGGGTGCGTTGGCCAAGGCGCGCGCCGACCGCGAACCGCTCGATCTGGAACTGCCCGAGAAACGCGTGGTGCTGGATGAGGCCGGGCGCATTGCCGGCATCTCGATCCGCGAGCATCTGACCGCGCACCGCGTGATCGAAGATTACATGATCGCCGCCAACGTCGCTGCGGCCAAGGCGCTGGAGAAGAAGAAAGCCGGCTGCATCTTCCGCTGCCACGAGGCACCGAGCCGCGAAAAGATCGTCGCGCTGCGGGATTATCTCGAAACGCTGGGGCAGAATATCGCGCTGGGCCAGGTGGCCAAGCCGGCGGTGTTCAATCGCATCCTCGCCCGCGCCAAGGACGGCGAAAACTATGAGCAGGTGACCGAGCAGGTGCTGCGCACGCAGACCCAGGCCTATTATTCGCCGGCCAACGTCGGCCACTTCGGGTTGAGCCTGGGCAGTTATGCCCACTTCACCTCGCCGATCCGCCGCTATGCCGATCTGGTGGTGCATCGCAGCCTGGTCGCGGCCTATCGGCTCGGCGACGGCGCGCTGCACAAGGAAGAGGAAAAGGGGCTGACCAAGACCGCTGATCACATCAGCATGACCGAACGCCGCGCCATGGAAGCCGAACGCGACACCATCGATCGCTATGTCGCGGCGTTCCTGTCGACCAAGGTCGGCGAGATCGTGCAGACGCGCATCACCGGCGTGGCCAAGTTCGGCTTCTTCGCCACAGTCGATGGGCTGGGCGGCGACGGGCTGGTGCCGGTCTCCACGCTGGGTGAAGAACGCTTCGTGTTCGATGAAGACGCGCGCATCCTGGAAGGCATCCAAACCGGCACGCGCTATGCCGTCGGTCAGCGCATGGAACTGCGCCTCGCCGAAGCCAGCCCGATCACCGGATCGCTGCGTTTTGAGTTGCCAGAGGGCGGCAGCAGCAGCGGTCCGCGCCGGGATCGGACGCGGCCACGTGGGTTCACGCCCCGGCCTGGCAAGTCACGTGTCCCGCCGGGGGTGCGGCGGGGCAGGAAGTGATCAGCCACCAACCCCGTCATCCCGGCGAAAGCCGGGACCCATCTCCCGACCGTCTTGCCTGGTAGCTCGTGCAGGCGATGGGCCCCGGCTTTCGCCGGGGTGACGGCGGGGATAAAAACAGTCGTGCCGGAATTGAGCGCGAACCCAAGACATGCCATCACCGCGCCACTGGATTTCAGGGGAGATTGATGTTGAACAAGTTGCTGATCGCCGGCCTGCTGCTGGCCGTTGCCCATCCCGCCCTCGCCCAGGAAAAGCGCCAGACGCCGCGTGACGCCATGATCGCCGAAGCCGATGCCGCCACCGCCCGCGCGCCGGTCGAGGAACAAGCCTCCGTGTCCAAGGGCAGCGTGAGCATCAAGGGCAAGGCCGTCGCCTATACCGCCACCGCCGGCACGCTCACCATCCGTGACGACAACGCCCGGCCCACCGGCAGCCTGTTCTACACCGCCTACACCACCGGCGAAGCGAACCGCCCCGTCACCTTCTTCTACAACGGCGGCCCGGGTTCGGCGACGATCTGGCTGCACATGGGCAGCTTTGGCCCGGTGCGTGTGAAGACCGACAAGCCGGTCTATGTGACGCCCGATCAGTACAGCGTGACCCAGAACCCGTGGAGCCTGCTCGACAAGACCGATATCGTCTTCATCGATGCCATGGGCGCCGGCTGGTCGCGGCCTTTGGGCGACAAGACCGGCAAGGATTTCAACGGCGTCGATCAGGATGCCGATGCCTTTGCCCGCGCCATCATGCGTTACGTGGCCAAGAACAACCGCTGGAAATCGCCGAAATTCATCCTGGGTGAATCCTACGGCACGCTGCGTTCCGGCGCGGTCGTCGCCCTCCTGGAACAACGCGGCATGTCGCTGCACGGTGTCGCGCTGCTCTCCACCATCATGAACTACGGCGTGCGCCAGCCCGGTTATGACCAGAATTACCAGGTGCTGTTCCCCGGCTATGCCGCCACCGCCTGGTATCACGGCACGCTGCCTGGCCAGAAGCCGGCCGATCTCGATGCGTTCGTGAACGACGTGCGCGGCTTCGTCAGCGGCCCCTATGCCGCCGCACTGGCCAAGGGCAGCAGAATCTCGGACGCCGAAAAGGACGCCGTTGCCCGCCAGATGAACGCCTATACCGGGCTTTCGGTGGACTTCCTCAAGCGCGCCAACCTGCGCGTGGACCTGGCCCTGTTCCAGACCGAACTGCTGCGCACGCGTGGTCTCTCCATCGGCCGCCTCGACGCGCGCTACACGCTGCTGCCCACAAACGCCAACGCCGCGCAGCCGGATGAAGACCCGGCCTCCACCGCCATCACTGGCGCCTATGTCTCCGCCTTCCACGATTATGCGGTGAAGACCCTCGGCGTGAAAACCGAACTGCCCTACAAGCTTTCGGCGCGCGAACCGGGCTGGAGCTGGGACTGGAACCACCGCCCGCCGCGTGGGCAGAGCCAGACAACGCCCAACACGGCTGTCGATCTCGCCTACACAATGCGTGCCAATCCGAAGCTGAAGGTGCTGTTCCTGAACGGCTATTACGACATGGCGACGCCCTTCTATGGCGCCGAATTCGACGCCAGCCACATGTTGCTGCCGGCCGAACTGAACAAGAACATCAAGTTCACCTATTACCAGTCGGGTCACATGATCTATCTGGCGGAAAGCGAACTCGCCAAGATGCGGGACGATGTGGCGGCCTGGTATGATGAGGCGTTGAGGTA
>NZ_JAUMBI010000031.1:0-3549 GCF_032115815.1 Sandarakinorhabdus sp. | reverse complement strand
CCCACGGCGAGCGCGCCGGCATGGCCTTCGATCAGCTGCGCGCCGAGCTGAAAGCGGATTTCCGCCGTCCAGCGCCGCACCCGGTCCAGCCGCTCTTCCAGGCCTGCACCACGGCAAAGACTGGCCAGTTCCGCGGCCAGTTGCGGCGCATCAGGCAAGGGCGCGAAGGCATCGGGGGATAGCATCACATCGAACAACGCCGGATCGCGGGCGAGCGCTTCGGCCAGCACCGGCGTGATGCCCACCAGATTGCCAAGCAGGCCAACCAGGCGCGGATTGGCGCGCAGCAGCGCAAAGAACTGCGCACCGGCCGGCAATCCCGCCAGCAAGCCATCTAGCCGATTCGCCGCCGTGGCCGGATCGGCCGCCGCCGCCAGCCGGGCCAGCAGCAGCGGCAGCACCGCTTCGAAATCGGCGCGCGCCGATTCACTTTTCAGCGCGCGATACTTGCCCTGCCGCCATGTGGCGATCAGCGGAGCAAGCAGCTTCATCATGCCGGGATGATGCTGTTTCAGCCACGGCTTCGGATCGGCCGGCACCGGCGTTGCATCAGGCGTGGCCGCGCGGATCAGCTGATCGTAGGAGGTGGCCACCGGATCGGTGATGGCGTTCAACCGGGCTTCCAGGGCCTTGGCATCCTTGCAGCCGCACAGCCGGGCCACGGCATGGCGATCGGCGATCAGGCGCGGAATGGCGTGGGTCTGTTCATCGCGGCGCATCTGCAACCGATGCTCCAACGTGCGCAGCGCCCGGTAGCTGGTGGCCAGCCGCGCAGCTTCCGCCTCTGGCACATGGCCGGCAGCGGCCAGCGCGGCGAGACCATCAAGCGTCGCCGGGCAACGCAATTCAGGGTCGCGCCCGCCCCAGATCAGCTGGTTGATCTGGGCAAAGAACTCCACTTCGCGGATGCCGCCGCGCCCGCGTTTCAGATCAAAGCCCGGGCCAATCGCCTGCCCGCCTTCGAAATGATCGCGGATGCGCAACGAGACGGACTGGATGTCGCGCACCGCCGTGTAATCCAGGCTGCGCCGCCACACGAAGGGCCGGATGCGGGCAAGGAATTCCGCGCCCATGGCCACATCGCCGCCCACGGCGCGGGCACGGATGAAGGCGACCCGTTCCCAGGTCAGCGCTTCGGATTGGTAATAATGTTCGGCCGCCGCCAGGCTGATCGACATCGGCGTGATCTCGCTCGCTGGCCGCAGCCGCAGATCGATGCGGGCGACATAGCCATCAGGCGTCAGATCATTCAGAATCGCCACCGCCCGCCGCACGATGCGCACGGCAGCCTCCCCCGGATCTTCGCTGCCCCGGCACGGCACCAGATCGGGATCGTGCAGGAAGATCAGATCGGCATCGCTGCTGTAATTGAGTTCGCGGCTGCCCAGCTTGCCCAGTGCCAGCGCCACAATCCCGCGATTGGGCGCACCGCGTTCGGCCAGCGCCGCGGCGATGGCGGCATCGATGGCGCGATCGTTGAAGTCCGAAAGCGCCGCCGTCACCTGCTCCAGCGGCCACAATCCGGCCAGATCGGCCAGCGCCACCACCAGCGCCACATCGCGGCGGGCGATGCGCAGGCGCGGCATGATTGGCTGTGCATCGTCTGCCGCCAGCGCCAGCGCGTCGGCGAGCGCCGCGTCAGGCCCGGCGGCAGCGAGATTCGCCAGCGTTGCTTGTCGGCCGCGGATCAACCCCTTCAGGAACGGCGCTTCAGCCCAGGCCGCAACGGCTGCGTTGGTGAGCGCGGGCGACAGGCCAGCCGGCAGAAGCGGTGCCAGATCAGGCGGCGACACAGTTGCAGGCAGGGCAAACTCCATGTCACCCTGATGCCAGTGCGTTCAGCCGCCAGCAAGCCGCGTCGCGGCATGCGGGGCCAACAGGAGAGCCATGATGAACATGCGTTTGGGATTGCTGGCAGCACTGGTGCTGCTCACCGCCTGCAACACCATCCAGGGCGCCGGCCGCGACATCAAGAGCGTGGGCCAAGCGATCGACAAGTCGGCAGGCGCCGCCAAGGATTAGGCGGCGCTTTCGCCCGACTGTTCAGCCGCGGCCACCTTGGCCCGGCGCTTTTCGGTGAACCAGATGCCGATGATCGAGATTTCGTAGAGCAGCATCAACGGGATGGCGAGCGCGACCTGGCTCCACAGATCGGGCGGGGTGAGCACGGCGGCCACCACAAAACTCGCCACCACGGCATAGCGGCGGCCGGCGATCAGCTGCTTGCGGTTGATGATGCCCGCCCGTTCCAGCAGCATCAGCAGCACCGGCAACAGGAAAGCCACGCCAAACGCCAGGATCAGGCTCATCACCAGATCGAGATACTCACCCATCGCCGGCAGCGCTTCGCGGTTGATACCGTTCACGCCGCCAAGCTGCTGGAAACCCAGGAAGAAGCGGAAAGCCGCCGGCATCACGCCATAATAGGCCAGTGCCGCGCCGCAGGTGAACAGGACCGGCGTTGCAGCCAGGAAGGGCAGCAGCGCCCGCTGTTCCTTCTTGTAGAGGCCGGGCGCCACGAAGCGCCACAGTTCGTTGGCGATCAACGGAAAGGCGATGCAGATGCCGGCAAAGGCCGCCACACGGATCTCGACGAAGAACGCCTCATACAGCTTGGTGTAGATCAGCCGCGCGCCGCTGCCCGAGGCATCGACCAGCGGCTGCACCAGGAAATCGAAGATTTTCCCCGCCTGGCTGAAGCACAGGCCAAAGGCGATGACGAAATAGACGACACAGCGCAGCAGGCGCCCGCGCAATTCGATGAGATGATCGAGCAGCGGCGCCTTGCTGGCGTCGATGTCGCTGCGGTCAACCTCGTCGGTCATGCCGCTTCGCCCGTGGCGGCCGGCTTCTTGGCGCGCGGCTTGCGGGGCTTCTTCACCGGCGGCGCGGCTTCGGCAGCGGGCGGGGTTTCAACCGTGGCTTCGGGCGGTGCCACCGGCCACGGATCATAGCTCGGCTCTGCGGGCACCGGGCCAGACAGATCGGGCAGCATGTCTTGTGGCAGCGCTGTGGCCTTCATGATGGCCTCGTTCTGCTGCGCCCACAATTTCTGCATCTCTTCCATTTCGGCTTCGCGCATCATCGCATCGAAACCGCTGCGCATGTGGCGGCTCATGGCGCGGGCCTTGCCCACCCATTGGCCCACCCAGCGCATGGCCTTGGGCAGGTCTTTCGGGCCGATGACCAGCAGGGCCACCAGCGCAATGAGCATCAGCTCGGAAGAATCAATGCCAAACATCGTGTGACTTTGCGGGCCTTTTGGCGGGCCTCAGCCCCGTATCGTCGGGTCAGCCGCGGGCGTCTTCAACCGGGGATTTGGCGGTTGCCTGCGGATTCTGCGTCACCTGCGGCGGCGGCGCAGCCGGGCTGCCGGGCGCGGCATCATCATTCAGCCCCTTCTTGAAGCTGTTGATACCCTTGGCAAAATCACCCATCAGATCGGAAATGCGGCCACGGCCGAACAACAGCACGATGACCAGGATGACCACCAGCCAATGCGTGAGGCTGAACGAACCCATGATGTGAGACCCTTGCAGTTGTGCGGGA
>NZ_JAUMBI010000030.1:0-2276 GCF_032115815.1 Sandarakinorhabdus sp. | reverse complement strand
GGCGCAGGGTGCGCTCGGCCAGTCGCTGGGCCGATTGCTGGTCACCGTGGAAAAATATCCGGAGCTGAAATCCAACGAGCTGTTCCTGCAGTTGCAAAGCCAGCTGGAAGGCACCGAGAACCGCATCACCGTGGCGCGCCGCGATTACAACATGGCCGTGCAGGATTATAACACCGAAATCCGCACCTTCCCGTCGCTGATCACCGCCAAGGTGGTTTATGGCGCCGAGCCGATTGCGCCGTTCAAGGCCACGACGGTGAATGCCGACAAGGCGCCCGAGGTGAAGTTCTGAAACCCCCATTCGGGGAGACGCAGACATGATGGCATTGCGCCGGACGAATCTGCCGGCCTTGGCCCTGCTGCTGGCGGCACTGTGGGCGCTGTTCGCGGCGCTGCCGGCGGCGGCTGAGCCGACATTTCCGAAACTCACCGGCCGCGTGAACGATGCGGCCGGCGTGTTGCCGGCCGAGACGGCGGCAGCGCTGGAGGCGAAGCTGAAGGCGCTGGAAGACACGACCGGCACCCAGCTGGTGGTGGCGACCGTGCCCGATCTGCAAGGCTATGAGATCGACGAATATGGCTATCAGCTGGGCCGGGCCTGGGGCATCGGCCAGAAAGGCACCAACAATGGCGCCATCCTGCTGATCGCGCCGGCGCAGCGCAAGTTGCGCATCGAGGTTGGCTATGGCCTGGAAGGCGTGCTGACCGACGCGGTGTCCAGCCGCATCATCCGGCAGGCGATTGTTCCGCGCTTCAAGGCCGGCGACATCGGCGGCGGCGTGGCAGCCGGTGCCGATCAACTGATCGCGCTGCTGCAACTGCCGCCGGAGGAACAGGCCGCCTTTGCCGCGAAGGCCAAGGCGGCGAGCGCCGACCAAGGCGACAGCCCCGGCTGGGGCGCGCTGGTCTGGCTGATCATCATCATCGTGTGGGTCGTCATCGCCTCTCGTCGCGGTTCGCGCGGCCGGCGCAGCGGGCCGGTGATTGTCTGGGGCCCTGGTATCGGCGGCAACTGGAGCGGCGGTGGTGGCGGTGGCGGTTTCGGCGGCTTTTCGGGCGGCGGCGGCAGCTTTGGCGGCGGCGGCGCTTCGGGGGATTGGTGATGCTGTTCAACGATAAGGATCGCGCCCGCATCGCCGCGGCCATCGCGCAGGCCGAAACCAACACGGCCGGCGAGATTGTGGTGATCATCAACACCCGCGCCCACCGTTATGCCGCCACCATGCTGGCAACGGCGGTGCTGGCGGCCTTCACCTTGCCGTTCCTGGCGGTGCTGGCCGGGTGGACGCCATCATTGCTGTTCCCCGATTGGGACACGATTGACGCCGCTACGCGGGAAACCCACGGCATCGAAGGCTTTGCCGCCGTGCAGGCGCTGCTGTTTGTCGCCACGCTGGCGCTGGTGGCCGGCCTCAAGCTGGACCGGGTGCTCACCCCGCGCGGGTTGCGGCGGGACCGGGTGCACCATGCCGCCATGATGCAGTTCCGGGCGCGCGGCCTCACCGCCACGCAAGGCCGCACCGGCGTGCTGCTCTATCTTGATGAGGCCGAACATGTGGCCGAGGTGATTGCCGATGAAGCCGTGTTCACGCGGGTGGCGGCCGACGATTGGGCCGAGACCATCGCGGCGCTGGTTGCGGGCATCAAGGCCGGCCGCGCTGCCGATGGCCTGGTGACGGCGATCGGACGCGCCGGCGCCGTGCTGGCCGCGCATCTGCCGGTGCAGGCCGGCGATGTGAACGAACTGCCCGACGCGCTGATCGAGATCTGACGCGCCGGGCGGCGTTCCTCAGGCGGCGGCAGAGGGCCGGGCGGCCACGCGCTTGTGCCAAGCCGGCAGCCAGGTCAGGCCGTCGGGCAGTGGCTGGCCCACTTGCGCGCCAAACTCGATGAAGCCGAACAGCAGGATATCGGCCAGCGTGAAGCGATCACCGCAGACGAAATCGCCACTCATCAGCGCATCGAGCCACTGGAGCTTCTTGGCCGCGATGGCCTTCAGTTCCGCGCCGGCAGCTTGCGAAGCGATCGGGAAGCGCGGTTCGAACATTGGCCGGCCTTCGGTGGCGCGGAAGCCGTTGGCCATCGTCTCGCAATAGCCCAGATCGATGATGCGCACCCATTTGCGGGTTTCGGCGCGTTCTTCGGCGGTGGTGCCGATGATCGCGGGCGTGGGGTGAATCTCTTCCAGATATTCGGCGATCACGGTGATTTCGCTGATGATGCGGCCATCGTCCAGCTCCAGGGCCGGGGTGCCGCCGCCGGGCACCTTCTTGATG
>NZ_JAUMBI010000029.1:0-28995 GCF_032115815.1 Sandarakinorhabdus sp. | reverse complement strand
GAGGCCGTGAATGCCGTTGCCATCGGCATCGATCATCGTGCCGGGGGCGCCATACACCGGGATGCCTACGGGCGTGACGAAGATGGCATCGGTGGCGCCGGTGCTCATCATCGCCAGCATGGGCACGCCGGGGAAATGCTTCGTGGCGATGGTCTGCATGGGGCCGATGATGGCGGGGTTCATTGGGGTGGGCTTGGCCACCGGGCGGATCGGCGGTTTCAGGCTGATGCTCACCTTGGGATTGGCTATGATCTTTTCCAGATCGGCTTTCAGCGCATTGGGATCGGTGCCCGGGAACATGCGGCAGTTCACGTTTGCGCGGGCGCGCTGGGCCAGGGCATTTTCGGCGTGGCCGGCTTCCAGCAGAGTGGTGACGCAGGTGGTGCGCAGCACGCTGTGATTGGTCGGGTCCATCGAAACGATGCGATTGGCTTCCGCATCATTTGGGTTGGTGAGCAGGCGGGCCATCGCGGGGCCAACCGGATTGGGCATCACCTTCGCCAGCGTGGTGAAATAGGTGCGGGTGGTATCGGTGAACTGCACGGGGAATTCGTGCCGGTTCACGGCGACCACGGCGGCGGTGAGATCGGTGATGGCGTTATCGGGGCGCGGCACGCTGCTGTGGCCGCCGGGGTTGGTGGCTTCGATCCAGAAATTCTGCACCGTCTTTTCCCCCACCTGCACGGCCAGGCCCTGCGGCTTGCCATCGGGGCCGTTGCGGCCGCCGCCGCCTTCGTTGAGCGCGAATTCGGCCATGATCAGTTCGGGGCGGTTCTTGGCCAGCCAATCGGCACCGTTGAAGGCATAGGTAGTTTCCTCGCCGCAGGTCAGCGCCAGCTTGATGGTCCGTTTCGGCGCCTTGCCGGCCTTCATGCGGATGAGCAGATCGGCCCAGATGCTGGCCTGCGCCTTGTCGTCAAAGGTGCCGCGGCCATAGAAATAGCCGCTTTCCTCGATCAGCGTGAACGGGCTGCGCGTCCAGTCTTCCGGCTTGGCGGCGACCACGTCGAGGTGGCCGAGCAGCAGCATCGGCTTCACCTTGGGGTCGCTGCCCTTCAGATGGACGACGATGCCGCCATCCTTGGGGAATTCCGGCACGCTGAACTGGGTGATGTCGGCATCGCTATAGCCCGCCGCCTTGAAGCGCACGGCGAGCTTTTCAGCCGCCGCTGTGCAGCTGCCGGTGGTGAGGCTGGTGTCGGTTTCCACCATTTCCTTGAACAGCGCGCGGAACTGGGCCTCGCCGGGCTGCTGGCTGACATATTGAGCCTGAGCTGCGGTGCCAGCGAACAGGGCTGTAGCGAGGAAGAGCGCGCGCATCGGTTTATCCTTATTTGGCAGCGTAGGCGTTGATCAGATCGAACAGATAATCGCGCGTGGTGTAGAGATTGGTCACGCTGATCCGTTCGTTGAGGCCGTGAACATTGTTGAGCGTCTTGTCGGCCACCATGCCGGGCACGCCATAGGTGGGGATGCCGCCGGCGCTCAGGAAGCGGCCATCGGTGGCACCTGTCACCAACGTGGGCAGCACCGGCACGCCGGGGAAGTGCTTTTTCGCCAGCGCCACCGCCGGATCATAGATGGCGGGTGTCAGCGGTGGTGGTGGCGGTGTCGGGCTCACCTCGGCATCGGTGATCAGCGTCAGGCCAGGATCGGCCACAGCGGCGATGATCTGGCCGCGCACTTTCTCAAGGCTGTCTCCGGGGAACATGCGGCAGTTGATGTTGGCCGAAGCGCGCTGGGCCAGTGCGTTGTTGGCATGGCCGGCATCCAGCCGCGTTGCCACACAGGTGGTGCGCAGCATCGAATGCCAGTTCGGGTCGCGCGACACGATGGCGTTTGCCGCTGCATCACCCGGATTGGCGAGCAAGGCCCGCATCGCAGCCCCCACCTCGCCGCCCACTTGGCCGGCCATGGCGGTGAAATAGGCGCGGCTGGCATCGGTGAACTGCACCGGGAATTCTGTCGCCGCCAGCCGGTTCAGCCCGGCCGTGAGCTGATAGATGGCGTTGTCGGGCCGCGGCTGGCTGCTGTGGCCGCCGGGGTTGCGGGCTTCCAGCCGGAAATCCTGGTAGACCTTCTCGCCTGCCTGGAAGGCGAGTTTCAGCGGGTTGCCCTTGTCGTCCGAAACGCCAATGCCGCCTTCGTTCAGCGCGAATTCGGCGTCGATCCAGTCCTTGTGTTCCTTCACAAGCCATTCGGCGCCGTTGAACACGGCCGGGCTTTCCTCGCCGCAGGTCAGCGCCAGTTTCAGCGTGCGCTTCAGCGGTTTGCCGGCGGCTTTCAGGCGGATGAGCGTGTCGGTGAAGATGGCGGCCTGGGCCTTGTCGTCACTGGTGCCACGGCCATAGAACCAGCCACCTTCCTCGATCAGGGTGAACGGGTCACGCTCCCAATCGGCGCGCTTGGCTTCCACCACGTCGATATGGGCGAGCAGCAGGATCGCCTGGGCCTTGGCATCTTTGCCCGCCAGCGTTGCCACCAGCCCGCCATCCTGGGGGCGATCCTTCGGCCCGTTGAATAACCTGATATCGGCATCACCAAAGCCCGCCGCCTTCAGCCGCGTCGCCATCCGCTCGGCCGCCAGCGTACAGCTGCCGGCGGAAACCGTGGTGTTGGTCTCGATCAGCTCCTTGTAGAGCCCGCGAAACGCGGCCTGATCGGGGCGCAATTGGGCCGACGCGGCAGTGCCGGAAAGCAGGGCGGCAGCGAGGAAAAGGGTGCGCATTGCTGGCGTCACTTGGCAGCGTAGGCGTTGATCAGATCGAACAGATAATCGCGTTCCTTCATCACGCCGGCCACCGAGATGCGCTCGTTCAGTCCGTGGACGCCATTGCCATCGGGCATGCCGAAGCGGCCGGGCATGCCATAGGTCGGCATACCGGCGGCGTTCAGATAACGACCATCGGTGGCGCCGGTGGCCATGGTGGGGATCAGTGGGATGCCGGGGAAATGCTTCGTCGCCAGCGCGACGGCGGGGCCATAAACCATATCAGACAGCGGTGGCGGCGGTGCGGCCTTTTCCGGGTTTTCCGATGCGCGCGGCGTGACGCTTATGGTGGGATCGCCCAGCCGCTCGGCAATCTGCCCGCGCACCTTCTCCACGCTCTCACCGGGGAACATGCGGCAGTTCACATTGGCCTGGGCGCGCTGCGGCAGGGCGTTGCGGGCATGGCCGGCGTCCAGCATTGTCGCCACGCAGGTGGTGCGCAGGGTGGAGTGCCAGCCCGGATCTTTCGACACGATCGCTTCGGCAGCCGTGTCGGCCGGATTGGCCAGAACGGCGCGGATGGCAGCCGCCGTCGGCGCATCGCTGAGCTTGGCCATCTCGGCGAAATAGGCGCGCGTCGTGTCCGACAGGATCACCGGGAAATCATTCTTCGCCAGGTTCACCAGACCGGCGGCGAGTTCATTGATCGCATTGTCCGGGCGCGGCCGGCTGCTGTGGCCGCCGGGGTTGCGGGTTTCCAGGGTGAAATCCTGATACACCTTCTCGCCGGCCTGGAAGGCCAGGCTGATCGGCTTGCCGGTCGCATCGGCCTTGCCGCCGCCGCCCTCGTTCAAGGCAAATTCCGCATCGATCCAGTCGCGATGCTCTTCCACAAGCCACTTGGCGCTGTTGTAGGGTCCGCCTTCCTCGCCACAGGTCAGCGCCAGCTTCACGGTGCGCTTGGGCGCCTTGCCCTGCTTCAAGCGGACCATCGCATCGGTAAAGATCGCGCCGTGGGCCTTGTCGTCGCTCACGCCGCGACCATAGAAAAAGCCGCCCTCCTCGATGAAGGCGAAGGGATCGCGCTCCCAATCGGCGCGCTTGGCCTCCACCACATCAAGGTGGGACAGCAGCAATATGGCCTTGGCCTTCGGGTCACTGCCTTTCAGCGTGGCCACCATCCCGCCATCCTGCGGGCGCTCGGCCGAACCGGAGAACAGCTTGATATCGGCATCCGCATATCCCGCTGCCTTCAACCGCGCCGCCATCCGCTCGGCGGCCAGATTGCAACTGCCGGTGGATACGGTGGTGTTGGTCTCCACCAGCTCCTTGTAGAGCGCGCGAAACGCCTGCTGGTCGGCTCGCAGCGCCTGCGCGCTGGCCGGAACGGCGATGGTGGCGGCCAGAAGTGCGGCGATGAATGTGCGCATGATGTGTCCCCTTGTTATCGGTATCAAAGCGGGGCGGCTGCGCGATGGCAAGGGCGAAAGGGGATAGGAAGAGAATGGGGCCTCCGGCGGGCAGGGTCTGCGGACCTGCCCGCCGCCCCGCACCAAGTGCAGGGTGACGTGCCGTTCTTCCTCCCTCTTTGCAGCTTGACGCGCCCCAGGCGCGCGGGACAGCAAGGTAAATCAACACTCCAAGGGGGGACTCAACATGCGTCGAATGATGATTGCGCTGGCGTTGGTTACGGTGAGTGCGTCTGCCGTCATGGCGGCACCCGCTCAGACAAGCGCCACCCCGAAGCGGGCGGCGCTGGCGGCGGCGATTGCGGCGCGGCATGACACCACGGTGCAGGACCTCCGGAACTGGATCGCGCTGCCGACGATTGCGGCGATGGGCATGAACGTGAAGGAAGGTCCAGAGTATATGCGCAAGCTGGCGCTGGATGCCGGTTTCCAGCAGGCCAAGATCATTGAATCGGGCGGCGTGCCGGCGGTTTTGGCGACGCTGGATGCGGGCGCACCGGTCACCTTGGGCGTCTACATGATGTATGATGTGAAGCATTATGATCCGGCGGAGTGGCAATCGCCGCCGCTGGAGGGCCGGCTGGTTGATCGGCCGGGGGTGGGCCAGGTGATCGTGGGCCGCGGGGCGGTGAATCAGAAGGGGCCGCAGACGGCGTTCCTGGCGGCGTTGCAGGCGTTCAAGGCGACGGGGCGCAAGTTGCCGGTGAACCTGGTGCTGATTGCCGAGGGGGAGGAGGAGATTGCCTCCACGAACCTGCCCAACGTGGTGACCAATCCGGAAGTGGCGGCGGCGTTGAAGCGCACGGTGGGCGTGATCGGCGCTTCGGCGTTGCAGAACAGCCAGGGCACGGCGGGCATCAGCCTGGGTGCCAAGGGCGCGGTGGAGTTTCAGCTGATCGTGGGTGGGGAGACGAGTAATCGTTATCCCAAGTCCGATGTGCATTCGAGCGTGCATGCCCGGGTGGAAAGCCCGGCGTGGCGGCTGGTGAAGGCGCTGGATACGCTGGTGGCCGATGATGGCCACACGCCAACCATTGATGGCTGGTTCGAGAATGTGGCACCGCTGACGGCGCGGCAGAAGGAGATCGTCGCGGAAGGCCTGAAGGGTAGCTCGGATGCAGAGGCCAAGGCGGCGGTGGGTGTGGGCCGCTGGATCAATGACGAGGATCTGCAGACGAGTTCGGAACGGCTGGTGAGCCAGCCAACGGTGAACATCCAGGGCCTGGTGAGCGGTTACATGGGCCCCGGCGGCAAGACTGTGCTGCCGAGCCGGGCGGAGGCCAAGCTGGAGTTCCGGCTGGTGCCGAACATGACGCGCGCCGAAGCCGAAGCCAAGCTGAAGGCGCACCTGGCCAAGCGCGGATTCTATGATGTGAAACTGGTGGTGAGCGGCGGCTATGGCCCCAACGAAACTGACGAGAATGCCGCGCTGGTGACGGCGCAGCGCAAGACGCTGGACAAGGCGGGCATCCCCTATCGCCTGATCGTGCGCAACGCCGGCAGTTGGCCAGGTTCGGTGTTCACCGCCGCTCCGATCAGCCTGCCCACCGGCCAGTTCGGCCTGGGCCGCGGCAACGGCGCCCATGCGCCAAACGAATGGTATCTGATCAAGAGCGCCGACCCCAAGGTGGCGGGGATTGATGAGGCGTCGCTGGCGTGGGTGGACCTGCTGTATGAGGTTGCGGCGGCGGCGAAGAAGTAAGGGGGCGTCCGGGGTGGAGCGTCTGCGGCCCTCTCCGCCTGCAGGGACAGGTTGCCCGTAAAGCCGGACGAACACCGCATATTGATGGAACAACCGCGCGCGCCGCGGATTTGATGGTCATGGGAAAAGGAGATTTCACCATGACGGATACAAGCGCACGCACGATGGGACGGAAGATGACGATCGGCAACGGCGGCACATCGGCCTTGATGGCCGGGGTGGCTGGTTTCGGGCTGGGCATGATGGTTTCGGCGGGTCGCAAGGCGGCGTCGCAAGCGGCGACCTTTGCGGCAGGTGACTGGTTCGAAGGCCTGAAGGCCGAGCATCAGGCCGCGCGCAAGCTGCTGGAGCAGTTGGCGGCGACGCGGGAAGAGGACATGGCCAAGCGTGCCGCGCTGGTGCTCGAACTGCAGTACGCCATGGGCAAGCACCAGGTGCAGGAAGAGTATGTGATCTACTGCGTGGTGGCCGAACATGGCCAGAGCGATGTGGCCGAAGCGCTGAACAGCGATCATTTCGAGGTGAAGCAGGGCCTTTATGCGCTTGAAATGATCGGCAAGGCGAAGGGGCCGGGCTTCCTGGAGAAGGTCGCCGCCATTCGCACCGCCTTTGAATCGCACGTGCGCGAGGAGGAGGACGTGGTGTTCCCGACCTTGCAGGCGATGCTGACCGACGAGCAGAAGAAGGCGCTGACCAACCGCATGAACCGCGAAGGGTTCAAGGTGGCCTGAGCCGGCCTTAGCTGGCGACAATGTTGTGGGGCGGGGAGCGATCCCTGCCCCACACTCATGTTCAGTCGCGCAGCAGGTCGTTGATGCCGGTCTTGCTGCGGGTTTGCGCGTCGACGGTCTTCACTATCACGGCGCAATAGAGGTTGGGGCCCGGCGTGCCGTCGGGCAGCGGCTTGCCGGGCAGGCTGCCGGAAACGACGACGGCATAGGGCGGCACCTTGCCCATATGGATTTCGCCCGTGGCGCGATCGATGATCTTGGTGCTGGCGCCGAGGTAGACGCCCATCGAGAGGACTGCGCCTTCGCCGACGATGACGCCTTCGGCCACTTCGGCGCGGGCGCCAATGAAGGCGTTGTCGCCGATGATGACCGGGTTGGCCTGCAATGGTTCGAGCACGCCGCCGATGCCGGCGCCGCCGCTGATGTGGACGTTCTCTCCAATCTGGGCGCACGAACCGACCGTGGCCCAGGTGTCGACCATGCTGTTCTTGCCGACGCGGGCGCCGATGTTGACGAAGCTGGGCATCAGCACTGCACCCGGCGCGATATAGGCGCCGTGGCGAACGACGGCACCGGGCACGGCGCGGAAGCCGGCGGCGCGGAACTCGGCATCGCCCCAAGCGTCGAATTTCAGCGGCACCTTGTCGTAGAAGCCAGCGTGACCGAAGCCGGGCATCACCACATTGTCGTGCAGGCGGAACGACAGCAGCACGGCCTTCTTCAACCACTGGTGGGTTGTGCCGTCCGGCTCCGCCACGCGCAATTCGCCGGCATCGAGTGCCGAGAGGGCGGCGTTGACGGCGGTGCGTAGCTCACCGTGGGTGGCGCTGGTGGCGCTGGTGCGCTCTTCCCAGCCGGCGTTGATGATGGCTTCGATGTTCATGCGGTTTCCACCTGTTCCAGCACCTCGGCCAGGAAAGCGGCGAGGTCGTTGATGATGAAGTCGATGTGTTCGCGGTCGCTGCCCGGCCCTTGTTCGGAACCGTTATCGATCCAGACCGTGGTCATGCCGATGGCCTTGGCGGGTGTGAGGTTGCGCGCCATGTCTTCCACGAACATCGCCCGTTTCGGGCTGATGCCATGGGCGGCGCACATGTGGGTGTAGGCCGGCGGTTGCGGTTTTGGCACATAATCCAGCGCGTGGATGTCGTGCATGCCGTCGAACGCGTGAGTGAGGCCAAGGCGTTCCAGCACGCGTTCCGCATAGGGCGCATCGGCATTGGTGAAGATATACTTGCGCCCCGGCAGGCGGGCGATGAGATCGCCCAGTTCCGGGTGCGGGCGCAGCACGTCGATATCGACGTCGTGGACATTGGCCAGGAAATCGTGCGGATCGACATTGTGCAGCGCCATCAGGCCGGGCAGCGTCATGCCGTGGCTGTGGAACAGTTCCTTCTGGATGCGGTGGGCTTCGATTGGATCAACGTTCAGCAGGCGCTGGATATAGAGGCCCATGCGCTGATCGATCTGCGGAAACAACGACGAGTGCGCCGGGTACAGCGTGTTGTCGAGATCGAAGATCCAGTGATCGATATGGGACAGCGCGGCCATGGCGGCTGGCCATAAGCGCAAAGGGCGGCGCTGTCATCGTGGCAATTTGGGCGATTGCCGTGCCGGCTATGGGCGGGCGGCAGTGGGCGTGGGTGCCGACCAAGCGGGTCGGATCGCTGGAACGGCACCCATGCCAACCTGAACGGAGGAACAGGCTTAAGCCGCTATGGACCCTCCCCCTTCATTGTGCACTGCGGCATGAACGCCGCGCTTCAGTGTGTCGCGGTGCGCTGGGCTAGGGGCGCTGGGTGGCGCGAGGATCGTTGGTTGAAGGGCGCATGCGCAGCACCGACATTGGCCGCCGCACCCGATCGAGTGGATCGGGATCGGGCACCGGCAGCGACCCCATGGCATCAAGGTGCAGCGCCACGCCGGCAAAATGGCTACCTGGCGTCAGCAGATCGCGGGTGAGCGGGTTGCTGATCTGCACGCCGGCTGGCGGCTGCGGCTGCCAACTGTCGTGGAAGCGGCTGGCCAGCAGATCCTGCGCTGCGATGAAGCCGTTCAGCCGCACCTGGCGATGGTTGGTCCAATCGAGCTGGAAGCGCGGCGGGCCATCCTGATCGAGCGGATCGCTGGGCTGGTGCGGATCGAAACGGCTGGCCAGCACGGTGCCGGCCATGCTGCCCTTGTTGTCGATGCTGGCGATGGTGGCGGCGTCCATGGCGAGGTTGAAGCCGCCTTCGGCCCCGGTCAGGCGGATGTGGATGACGCGGTCGCGCGTGCCGGTCTGATCGAAATGGCTGACATCGGCCCAGGTGCGGGCGGTTTCCACCACGCGCATCGCCAGCCCGGCCAGTTGCGCCACCGCATTGCCGCTGGCCGGCGCCTTGTAGAAGCGCACGCGATCGCTGTTGGCAAAGGGCATGATCAGATCGATCAGCCCGGCTTCGGCCATGCGCTCATCGGTGCCGCCCAGCGTGCGGACATTGCCCGGCCTGGCGCGGCTGCGTTCGGCATCGCGGTCGCGATATTCCTCGATCGACAGATCATCGCCGGGATAGAGCAGGTTCAAGGCGAAGGTTGGCCGGCTGGGCACCGCGCCATCAAACAGGTGGATGGGGAAATTCGACGTGATGCCGCCATCCGACAGATAGAGCGGCGACAGGATCGGCCGACGTTCATCCGGCACTTCGGGTTTGCCGACCCAGCGCAGCAGCCACAGCGGCAGCGGCGTGAACAGGCCGGGGAAGGCCATTGAGGCGCGGGCGCCGACGATGATCGGCAGATCCTTGCCCTTGGGCAGCAGGCGCAGATGCTGGCCGAGATCGCCGAGTGGCGCTGCGGCGGCGCGCACTTCCTCGGCGGTATAGCCGAGGCCGCTGGGCATGGCAGCGTCGCAGATCGGCCAGGCACACGGCTCCATCGCCGTCAGCACGTCGGCGGGGAACAGCCGGGCCCAGTCGCGTGGATCATAGAACAGCCGGTGATTTTCAGGCAGGAAGGGAAAACTCACCGATTGCAGGCGGTTGAGATCGGTGCACACCAGCACCAGATCGATACCGCGCGCTGACCGGGCGCTGACCTCGGCATCGCTGTCCACCGTCCACAGATCGCCAAAGGTCAGCACGTCGGCCGCCTTGCCGCCGGCGCGCCCGGCCAGCGATTGCACGGTTTCGTGCAGCCACTGCGTCAGGCCCGGCACCGGCTTGCCATCAAGGCGGGCACCGCTCGCGGCCATGCCGGTCATCAGGCCCATGCCGTTGTCGACGATCGCAGCGGCCAGCCGCTCAAGCTGGCGGCGGGCAAATCCGCCAATGCTGACCAGCACCAGCAGGGCCGTGCTGGCCAGCCCGATCAGCGCGGCGGCGGCCGGCGACCAGTGCAGCGGCCCGCCCGCAAAGGCCAGCGCCACGATCACACCGGGCAGCAGCACCAGTGCCAGCCAGCCCGCCACCGCCGGGCCGAACAGGGCGAGCAGCGCGCCAAGTCGCCCGTCTGGCCCCGGCAGCGCCAGGTGCAGGATGGCTGAGGTGGCAGGATCGGGCTGAAACAGCGCCTGCAGGAAACTGCGCCCATTCGACGTTTGCTGCGCCGTCTGCCGGCTTAGCCACATCATCTGTTCGCGGGCTTGGGCATTGCGGCCACTGCGCAGGCCATATTCCATCGCCGCGGCGGCCGCGGCGGCAATCGCGCCGGCCGATGTGCCGCCGATGCTGCGCAGGCGATAACGATGGGCGATGGCGCCGATGGCACCGGGATAGACGATGCCGCTCGTCACCCCGCCCTTCATGATCAGGTCGCAATCAAGGTTGCGGCCCGTGTTGTCTTG
Organism: Sandarakinorhabdus sp.; assembly: GCF_032115815.1. Lineage (GTDB taxonomy): Bacteria > Pseudomonadota > Alphaproteobacteria > Sphingomonadales > Sphingomonadaceae > Sandarakinorhabdus. The sequence goes on along the minus strand of NZ_JAUMBI010000029.1, from coordinate 18,560 downwards.
GGCATTGGTCATGACGTCACATCCCCCCGGAAGCAGCGGCTGACCCTTGCATCAGTGTGCCATCAGCCGCTCTGGTGCGCCATGGGGAAAGCCGCGTTCAGGCAAAGCGTTGTTTGAGCGCCACCATGGCCAGTGCAGCAGCGGCGGCTTCGCCGCCCTTGTTCTTCTGGGTCTTGTCGGCCCGGGCGATGGCCTGTGCTTCGTTTTCGACCGTCAGGATGCCGTTGCCGATGGCCAGGCCATCGAGCGTGAGCGCCATGATGGCCCGCGCGCTTTCACCGGCGACGACTTCGAAATGATAAGTCTCGCCGCGGATCACGCAGCCGAGCGCGACATAGCCATCATATTCGCCGCTGGCATCGGCAAAGGCGATGGCCGCCGGCACTTCCAGCGCGCCGGGCACGGTGATCACCTCGTACGTGGCGCCGGCGGCCTTCAGGGCGGTGGTCACGCCATCGCGCTGCATGTCGGCGATGTGGGTGTAGAACGGGGCTTCGACGATCAGGATGTGCATGTCGGCGGCTCTCACGAACGGGGGGGAATGGCGCGTTCGCCGACAACGTGCAGGCCATAGCCTTCGATGCCAACGATGTTGCGGTGCTGGTTGGTGAGCAGGATCATGTCGGTGACACCAAGGTCAACCAGGATCTGCGCGCCGATGCCGTAATCGCGCAGCACGATGGATTCGCCTTGGCCCTTGGCGCGCATTTGTTCGGAAATGGCGGTGGGACTGCCGTCACGGATGATGACGATGACGCCGGCGCCTTCCTCGCCGATGGCGTCCATGGCCCGGCCGAGCTGCCCGGCGCGCTCACCCTTTTCGGCAAACATGTCGGTGAACATGGATTGGGTGTGGACGCGGACGAGCGTGGGCTTGCCGGGTTCAATGCGGCCCTTCTGCAGGACCATATGCTCGCCATATTCGGCGGTGTTGGCATAGGTTTTCGCCAGCCACTCGCCGCCGTGCCAGCTTTCCAGTTTCGTTTCGGCGACGCATTTCACCAGCCGGTCGTGGGCGTGGCGATAGGCGATCAGATCGCGGATGGTGCCGATCTTCAGGCCGTGGCGGCGGGCGAACGGGATCAGATCGGGCAGGCGCGCCATGGTGCCATCGTCGTTCATGATTTCGCAGATCACGCCGCTGGGGCTGAGGCCGGCGAGGCGCGAGATGTCCACGCTGGCTTCGGTATGGCCGGCGCGCACCAGCACACCGCCATCGCGGGCGACGAGCGGAAACACATGGCCGGGCGAAACGATATGTTCCGGGCCCTTGGCGGCATCGATGGCCACCGCGATGGTGCGGGCGCGATCAGCCGCCGAAATGCCGGTGGTGACGCCTTCCTTGGCCTCGATCGAAACGGTGAAGGCAGTGCTGTGGCGGGTGCCGTTGTGCTGCGCCATCAGCGGCAGGCCGAGTGCTTTCACGCGTTCCGACGCCAGGGCGAGGCAGATCAGGCCGCGGCCGAACTTGGCCATGAAGTTGATGGCATCGGGCGTCGCCATCTGGCCGGGGATGATCAGGTCGCCTTCGTTCTCGCGGTCTTCATCGTCGACCAGGATATACATCCGGCCGTTGCGGGCCTCGTTGATGATATCCTCGATGGGGGACAGCGCCGGGCCGCTGCTGCGATCGGCCAGCCAGTTTTCGAGCTTGCGCAGCGTATCGGTGGTCGGATTCCAATCGGCTTCGTCGAGCGCGCGGAGGCTGTTGGCGTGCAGGCCGGCGGCGCGGGCCATGCCGGCTTTTGATTCCTCGCCGCTGGCAACAAGGTCACGCAACCGGGCAATCAGGGACTCGCTCATCTTGGCCTCACATCGAAATGTGAATCCGGGATGCGTCTATCACATCTCGATGTCAAGACTTGAGCTGGTTCATCCGAAACAGATAGCGCGCCAGCACGTCGATCTCGATATTCACCTCGTCGCCGGCCTGTGCGGTGCCGAAGGTGGTCCATTCGGCGGTGTGCGGGATGATGTTCACCGTGAACCAGTGGCCGAGATCATCATCGCTGACTTCGTTCACCGTCAGCGACGCGCCATTCAGGCAGATGCTGCCCTTGGGCGCCACATAGGGCGCGACGCTGGCCGGCATCTGGAAGGTGAAGCGCTTCGAGTCGCCTTCGGCTTCGATGCTGGTGATGCAGCCGACGGCATCGACGTGCCCGGTGACGATATGGCCGCCGAGTTCATCGCCCACCTTGAGTGCGCGCTCAAGGTTAAGCCGTGCGCCTTGGCTCCACATACCGCTGGCGGTGCAGCGCAGGGTTTCTGCGGAAACATCGAATGCGAGGCTGTTGGTGGCTTTGCTCACCACGGTGAGGCAGACGCCGCTGTTGGCAACGGAGGCGCCGATGGCGATGCCGGCGGTGTCGTATCCCGTCTGCACCGTCACGCGCAGATCGCCGCGCTCCTCCACCTGGGTGATGGTGCCGATGTCGGTGATGATGCCGGTGAACATGGGGCAGCCCTAACGTGTCCGGATGAAGCGTTCAATGCGGTCGGCGCCGAGCGTGACAATCGGTTCGGCCCGCCAGCGGTCGTGTGCCTGCGCCAGATCAGCCAGGCCGATGTCGCCCAGCGTGCGCCCTGCCCCGATCAGGATTGGCGCCCGCATCAGGATAAGCGCATCCACCAGATCAGCGGCCAGCAGGCTGGCCGCCAGCCCCATGCCGCCTTCGACCAGCACACACAGCGCCGGATCGGCGGTGAGTGCGGCCAGATCGGGGAAATGCGTGACATGGCCCGGTAGGCCGTCTCCGCGCCCGACCATGCCGATGCGGGGGCTGCGGGCTTCCAGGCCGGGCAGGCGCACGTCCAGCGTGGGACCGTCCGCATCCCAGGTGCCGCGACCAACCACGATCAGATCGGCGCGGGCGCGTTCCAGATGCGCGTCGGCGCGGGCGCGCTCTCCGGTGATCCATTGGCTGCGGCCGTCGGCCATGGCGATGGCGCCGTCGATCGACACCGCCAGCTTCAGCGTGATGTGCGGCCGGCCCAGTTTGAGGCGCGTCAGGAAGCCGGCCAATTGCTGTTCGGCCTCGGCGTCGCGCACGCCTGTCGTCACCGCGATGCCGGCCGCGCGCAAACGTGCCACCCCATCGCCATCGGTGCGCGGATCGGGATCATGCGCGGCGATCACCACCCGCGCCACGCCGGCGGCAATTAGGCTGTCGGCACAGCTGGGCCCGCGAGGGCTCACATGGGCGCAGGGTTCCAGCGTCACATAGGCTGTGGCACCGTTCGCTGCGTCGCCAGCCTGCGCCAGCGCGACCGCTTCGGCATGCGGGCGGCCGCCCGGCTGTGTCCAGCCGCGCCCAGCCACGCGGCCATCTTTCGCGATCACACAGCCGACTGATGGGTTGGGGAAGGTCTTGCCAATGCCGCGGCTGGCCAGCGCCAGCGCCGCGCCCATGAACCGCCAGTCGTCGGTGGCGCTCACGAGCCAGAGATCATTCGATTGGCGGCTCGGCCGGGGCCGGCACGCGCACGATGGCCTGCACGGATGGCTCTGCGGCGACATAGGGCAGATCCCGCTTGAAGCCGCCGCCCTTCACATAGTCATCATATTGTTTCTGCGCGTCGATCTTCGCCTGGCCAGACAGCCCGGCAATGGCAGCGCGGGCTTCAGCCAGCCGGGCTTCCTGCGCGGCCTTTGTCGCCTTCACATCGGCGATGGCATCATCCCGGCTGCGATCCGCCTTCCAACTTTGCGCATAGATGATCACCGAATCGGGCTTCATGTAGCCCCAGCGCGATTCGAGCAGGAACATCGTCATCAGGATCGTCGTGGCCAGCACGGAGCCGGCAGCGATCCAGTAACGCTTGCGGCGCTGGGTGGCATCAGGGGGGTCAAGAAAGGCCATGCTGGCCAAGATAGGGGCGCGGCGCGCGCTTGGCCAGAGGGGCGTCAATCCGTCAGCAGGGCGATGATGCGGGCGGCGGCGTCGGCGGGCGCGGTGGTGGCGGTGTTGATGCTCAGCGCCGAGGGTGGCATGGCGGCTTCGCAGCCGGCGAAATCGGCGTGCAACTGCTCCAGCAGGGCGATATCCCGCAGTTTGCCGAAGCGGCCGCGATCATTGTTGGCGATGCGGGCGCGCTGGCCGGCCAGATCGAGCCGCAGTTGCACGAAGATGGTCTCGCCGCCGCCAGCCGCCACGATGCCGGCCACCTGTTCGGCAAAGCCCGGTGACACGCTGGATTCGGGCTGGAAGGTGAAGATCAGCGAGCGGTCTTCCGCCACCGCGGCGCGGGTCACTTCGAGCCAGAAGCGTTCGCGCAAGGTCACGAACCCCGGCGATCCGAACGGAAACACGGCGGCCACCGCATCGACCACCAGATGATTGTGGAACAGCGGCAAGCCAGTGGCATCAGCGACGGCACGGGCGATGGTATATTTGCCGGCGGCCGGCGGGCCGTGGAGGAACAGCAGCTTCATGGCCGAAGATTGGCACAGGGGCGGCCATGGTCAATGGCCGCCCCCCTTCGGGTTCAACCCGCTTCGGACAGGTTGAAGCGGATGGTGAAACGCCGGCTGGCGGCCACCGGCTTGCCGTTCTCAAGCGCGGCTTCGAAGCGCCAGCGCTTCAGCGCAAAGGCGATGGCGGCCGCGTCCAGCCGGGCGTAGCCGGAGGAGCGCAGCAGGTTCACGCCGGTCACCTGGCCGTGGTCGTCGATGCTCACCATCAGTTCCACACTGCCTTCTTCCCCCAGTGCCCGCGAGGCAGATGGATAGGGCGGCTGCATCGCGGTTGCGGCGATCAGCCGGGCGCCGCGGCTTGGGCCGCTGGCGACGGGTGGCGGCAGCGGCGGCTGGCCGATGCCCGTGTCGCCGCTGTTGGTGCCGCCGGTCGCCCGGTCAACCGGCGGTGTCACCACCGGTTCAGGCCGGGTTTCGTCCCAGACCGGCTGGGCGATGTCGATGGTGACGGGCAGGTCGCTGGTGCGCGGCGCAGCCAGTTCGGGGCGATCAACGGGAACGGGAATTGGAACGGCGATGATCGGCTTTGGCTGCGGCTTCGGCCGTGTCACCTGCCAGCCGGCCAGCAACAGGACGGCGATGCCGACATGCACGGCGGCGGTGGCGACGAAACCGGATGCGCGGGTCGTGAGTCTGTCCATGTGCAGTCCTCCCAAGAAGAGGGGACGGGGGCCGCCCCCTTCAGGCACTGCGCCAGCGTTCCGCCATGTCTGCGGTGCCGTTACAGTATAACATAGACTGTTATAATCGATAGGAGAATCTTTGGCCCTGCCGGGCTCTCAGCCGCCCAGTCGCCGCAGGGCCTCCTCGCGTCCGATCAGCGGCAGCAAGGCCGCCATTTCCGGCCCGTGCGGCTGGCCGGTCAGCGCCAGACGCAGCGGCAGGAACAGCGGCTTGCCTTTGCGGCCCGTGCTGGCCTTCAGTGCCTCGATCAGCCGGTTCCAGATATCGTCGCCCCATGCCAGTTCGGCCAGGGTGGCGGCAGCCGCAGCGAGATACGCGGGCTCGTCGGCTTCGGCGCTGATCGGCCCTGCAATGATGGCGTGCCAGGCTTCGGCTTCATCCAGGCGGGTGAGGTTGGGCCGGATCGCCAGCCATTCACGTTCGCCAATGCTGGCCGGCAGGCGATCGGCAATATCGGCGTGGCGCATGTGGTGCAGGCAGCGGGCCGACAGGCTGGTGAGGTCCGCTGGGTCAAAGCGGGCTGGCGCGCGGCCGAAGTGGCTGAGCGCAAAGCCGGGCAGCAGATCGGCCAGGCGGGCCATCGGCTCCACCGGCTGCGAAGTGCCCAGCCGGGCGAGCAGCGCGGCAACGGCCACCGGCTCGATGCCCTGCTCGCGCCACGCATCGACCCCTTCGGAACCCAGCCGCTTCGACAGCGCCGCATCCTTGCCGGTGAACAGCGCCATATGGGCGAGACGCGGCGGCGCGGCACCCAGCGCGGCAAACATCTGCAGTTGCACGGCGCTGTTGGTGACATGGTCTTCGCCGCGCGCGATGTCGGTGATGCCCAGATCGATATCGTCCACCACCGAGGGCAGCATGTAGAGCCACGAGCCATCGGCGCGGCGCACCACCGGATCGGCCAGCGCGGCGGCGGGGAAATGGCAGTGGCCGCGCACACCGTCCTGCCATTCGACATCGGCGGTTTCGTCCATCTTGAAGCGCCAGTGCGGCCGGCGGCCCTCGGCTTCCAGCTTGGCCTTGTCGGCATCGCTCAGCGCCAGTGCGGCGCGGTCGTAAATGGGCGGCAGCCCGCGCGACAGGGCAACGCGGCGCTTCAGCTCCAGCTCTTCGGCGGTTTCATAGCAGGGGTAGGCGCGGCCCTGCGCGGCGAGGCGGGCCAGTGCGTCTTCGTAACGGTCGAACCGGTCAGACTGTTTGACCTCCAGATCGGGGGTCAGGCCCAGCCAGGCGAGATCGTCGCGGATGGATTGCGCGGATTCCGCAGTGGAGCGCGCCAGATCGGTATCGTCCAGCCGCAGCACCATGCGGCCACCGGCCGAATGGGCGAGCAGCCAGTTGACCAGCGCGGTGCGGATATTGCCGGCGTGGAGGCGGCCAGTGGGCGAGGGAGCGAAGCGGGTGACGATCATGGACCTGCCCTTAGGGCAAGTCGCGGATCATTTCACCCGGATATGCCGCGCAACGGTGCGTTCCTTCACCTGCGCACCATAGATCACGCCGGCCTTGTCCACCCACAGGCCTTCGGCGCCGCTGGTGGCGCCGCCATCGGGGTTGGGATCGGGATCAGGGATGAAGGCGGTCACCTTGCCATCCTTCACCGATCCGATGCGGATGCCGCGCTGCCAGCCAGGGTTGTAGCCATAACCGACGGGGCGACGGCTTTCCGAATCGCCGCTGTACATGATGTCGTTGGCGTCGATGAACAGGCCGGAGGGGCGGCCGAACTGGGTCCAGCTGTTCAGTAACTTGCCCTTCTGCGTGTAGACCTGCACACGGTTGTTCCAGCGGTCGCCCACGTAAAGCAGACCCTTACTATCCATGGCCAGCGCGTGCGGCACTTCCAGATCGCCCTGGCCCTTGCCGGGTTGGCCCCATTGCATGAGGAACTTGCCGGTCTTGTCGTATTTCAGGATGCGTGCAACGCCGCGATCGGCCTCGTGGCCATCGGCAACGAAGATGTCGCCGTTCTTCGCCACGATCACGGCGTTGGGCTCGGTGAACAGGTCAGTGCTCTTGCCCTGCATGCCGGGCTTGCCGAGCGTCAGCAGCAACTTGCCTTCGGGCGAGAATTTCAGGACGGTTGCGCCCTTGCCGGGGATGGCGCGGGCATCGGTGAGCCAAACATTGTCAGCTGCGTCGATGAAGAACCCATGCGGGAACACCGTCAGGCCGCCGCCAAAGGCCTTTATGAAATTGCCCTGGGCATCGAACTCCATGATCGGATCGATGGTGCTGTTGCCGCAATTGTTGGCTCCGCAGCGTTCGGCCACCCAGATATGGCCCTTGCTGTCCACACTCACCGCGCTGGTGGAGCCCATCACGCGCCCTGCGGGCAGCTTCAGGAAGCCCAGTTCGCTGCGATAGGGGTTGGGCTGCTTGTTGGTTTCGGCGGTCAGCGGTGCCGGCTTGGGCAGCGTCTCCACCGTCCACACCGGGCGGGGGGGGGACGTCGCCTGTTGCGCACTGACGGCGCTGCCGACCAGCAGCAGTGCCAGCATCATCATCCGCTTCATGGCCTTGTCCCCCAAGTGGTTCAGCGGCCGCTATTGGCCGGTTTTTCTGCCGTGATGCCGATGGTCGCCAGCACTTCCGAACGCTTGTCGAGCGGCTGGGCGCCGGCCGGGAAGCCGTTGTTCTTCAACAGGAAGGCCAGCACATCGGCATATTCTTCGCGCGTCATCGATTGCGGATCATTCTGCGGCATGGTGGTGCGCACGCGGTCATACAGATCGCCCACTGTCATCGTGTCCCAGTGGGAAACGAACTCACCGCCGATCAGCGGCGGTGCTTCGCCGGTGCCATTCAGAGCCGCGCCGTGGCAGGCGCCGCAGCGCTGGGCATAGACGCCCCCACCACGGTCGGCCTGTTCCGGCGTGTAGATGCCCTGCCACACCGATTTGCCGGCATCCTGGGCCACAGCGGCACCAGCAAGGCCGAACGCAATCAAAAGGGGCAGGGCAATCTTCACGTCACTGGTTCCTTATCGCTTGCTGGGCAGTGCATAGGCGAGGAATTCGCCGGATGCGTTACCGCCGCTGGTCGGCACGATGATATACTGCTTGCCGTTCACCATATAGGTCATCGGCGAGCCGGATTGGGTGGAGGGCATGAACACAGCGCCCACTTCCTTGCCGGTCTGCTTGTCGTAGGCGCGCAGCATGGCGCCGCGCGGCCGGTCTTCGGTGCGGGTGAACTGGTTTTCACCGGCGACCACCAAGCCCTTCGTCACCAAGGTGCCGATCTGGTATGTGGACTGGCCAGTGCGCGGGATGCCGCCCATCGCCTTGATTACCGGGTGATTGCGCACGAAATCCGGCGTTTCACCATGAGCGACCTGCCACTTGATCGTGCCATTGTTCACATCGATGGCGCTGATCGTGCCATAGGGCGGCTTCACCACCGGCAGGCCATCAACGGCCAGGCGCGGCGGGCCGGCGTTGCCGCTGCCGGGTGCAGCGGCCGGGGCTGGGCTGTCGGCACCGGCGCCTTCGCCCGGGCCCTTGATCATCACCACCGGTTGGCCGGCAACGCCCACCACCAGCGGAATGTCCGAAAGGCCGGCCGGCGGCGGCAGCAGTCCGGTCGAGGAAATGCAGGCGCCGCAGGCATAGACATAGGCGATGCCGCTTTCCGGATCGAACGAACCGCCCGGCCAGTTGGTGCCGCCTTGTGCCCAGTTGTTGATCACCCCGAACTTCTCCGGCGTGGAGACGATCGGCGGGGTGTAAACCGGGCCGAGCACATATTTGCTGGTCAACTCCAGCGCCTTTTTCTTCATGTCAGGCGTGAAATCGATCAGGTCCTTCTCCTCGACGCCGTTGCGGGCATAGACCGGCGGCTTCGACGGGATCGGCTGGGTTGGGCTGTACCATTCGCCGGGCACATTGCCCTTGGCCACCTTGGTTTCCTTGATCGGCCACACCGGCTGGCCGGTGGCGCGATCGAAGACGTAGAAGAAACCCTGTTTCGACGGCAGGCCAACAACCTTGCGCGGCTTGCCATCCACGGTCACGTCCATCAGCAGCGGGGCGCTGCTGTTGTCGAGATCCCAGATCTCGTGGTGGATCAGCTGGAAGTGCCAGCGGCGCTCCCCGGTCTTCAGGTCAACGGCGACCAAGCTGTTGCCGAACAGGTTGGGTCCGGGGCGCTTGCCGCCGAAAAAGTCCGATGTCGGTGATTCGACCGCGAGATAGGCGAGGCCGAGATCCTCATCGACGGAAACCTGCGTCCACACGCCAGTGTTGCCGTTCACGTCGGCCGAATTGTTCAGCCAGGTCTCATAGCCGAACTCGCCCTTTTTCGGCACGGTGTGAAAGGTCCACATGCGCTTGCCGGTGCGCACGTCGAAGGCGCGCACATAGCCCTTGGTGTTGTTGTGGGTCTTGGGCGTGAAGCCTTCGCGGAAGGCGGCGCCGATGATGATGGTGTTGCCCGAAACCGCCGGCGCGGAGTGGACGCCGACTTCGCCGGTATCGAGATCGCCGAGATCCTGATCATAATCGGTCTTCAGATCGACAACGCCGTTGGTGCCGAATTCCGGATCGGGGCGGCCGGTATCGGCGTCGAGCGACACGAGGCGATAGCCGATGGTGACATAGAGGATGCGGCGCCTGGTGCCGTCCGTCCAATAGGACAGGCCGCGGCCTGAGAGGGCGCGCGGGGACTCGGCCGAGCGCTTGCCTTCGTGCACGGCATATTGCCAGAGCAGCTCCCCGGTGGCGCCGTTCAGCGCGACGACGGCGCGGCGGGTGCCGCCGGTGGTGTAGATCACGCCATCAACGGCGAGCGGGGTCGATTCCAGCTTGTATTCCGGGCGGCTGCCCAGAATGTCGGTCTTGAAGCGCCAGGCGATTTCCAGGTCCTTGAAATTGTCCGGGTTGATCTGATCGAGCGGCGAATAGCGGCTGCCCTTCAGATCGGCATTGTAGGTGGTCCAGTTGGCGACTCCATTGGTGGTGCGCGCGGCGGCAACGCCTTCCTTGCCCGGCGTCTGAGCGCCAGCGGCGGTGGTGAGCAGCAGCGCTGCGGCGATTGGCAGAATTATCTTCATGGTTTTGCCCCTTGTTTCTTCGTTCACGCCGGCATCGCCATGACTTTGTCGAGACCCGCCTTCAGGCTGGCCTTCTGCGCGTCGGTCAGCTGCGGATAGGGCGTGCGCGCATACATCATCGGGCCGCCCATGCGCAGCGACAGCACATATTTCATCGCTGCATAGGTGTTGGCGCCCATGTGGTGATCGCGCATCATCGCGCCGGCCGCGCGCAGATGGTTCAGCTTGGCCTTCCAGTCGCCCTTGGCGCGGTAGGTCTTGAAGATGTCGGCGCTCTTGTCGCTGAACATGTTGCCGTCGGCCAGGATGGCGCCCATGCCGGCTTCCACGGCCGGGATCAGGTTGTTCGACGTGCCGCAGCGCATGTTGAGTTCCGGGAAGCCCTTGAGGAACTCGGCAAAGCCTTCGGCGTTGCCCGATGAATCCTTGATGCCCGCGAGGTGCGGATATTTCATCATGGCCTTCAGCAGCTCGATGGTGATCGCCACCTCCGACGTGCCGGGGATGTGGTAGAGGTTGATCGGGATCGACACCGCTTCGAACAGCTGGGTGTAGTAGTGAATCAGGCCTTCGGTGGGCGGCTGGTTGAAGTAGAAGGGCGGGATCACCAGCAGGCCATCGGCGCCCACGCTCTGCGCGTGTTTGGCCAGATCGATGGTCTCCACGATGTTGGGCGTACCGGGGCCCACCATGATGTTCATGTTGCCCTTGTGCTTCATGGCGGTTTCGGTGACGAGCTTGCGTTCCGCCACCGAGAAGCTGGGGAATTCACCCGAGGTGCCGAGCACGACGACACCATCGGCGCCGCATTTCTGGTGCCATTCCATCACTGCCTTCATGGCGCCGGGATCGAACTGGCCGCGGGCATCGCAGGGGGTGACGGTGGCCACCCAGTAGGCCACCTTCTCCTTGGAGCCGAGGCGGCGCGCGCCGCCCATCTGCGCGGCGGCCGGTGCAGCAGCGCCCAAAGCGCCCCCGGCTGCCACCACGCCTGCGGCCAACGCCAGCGATTCCCGACGGGTGATATCCATGATGTTCCTCCCCAAAGCGGCCATGCCGGCCTGTCATTGATGTCCCATCATCGCGCCAAGGTCGCGATGCGGCAAGATATTTGCGCGGTTTTGCCGCCCTGATCATTGAAGGGGGGTCAGCAGGTCAGCTCAAACCGGCCGCGTTGCGGATCGCTGGCGTCACGCTGCCATGCGATGCTGGCGCAGCGGCCAAGCACATCGCGGCCCAGTTTGAGGATCGGCCAGCCGCGCTGGCGGCCGCGCTTGCCGGTGACCAGCGCCGCCTCGTCGTTTTCGGCATCGGGTGGCAATTGGGTTTTGCCGGCCCAATCGAACAGCCGCACGTCCACCGTGGTCACGGTTGCGCCGGCAATCGCCAATGGCCGCTCAAGCACGAGACTGCGCACCGGGCGGGCGACGCCAAAGCCGATCAGTACCCGACGCGGCGGGCCAAACAGCTTGCCATTGCCCACGTCGGCCAGGCGGCTGGCGGCAGCGACGCTGGCCACGCTGACGGGTCGCAGAGGGTGGAGTTCCACCTCGATCGCTATGCCCTTGGGCAGCGGCCAATCGAACTTCGTGCTGCTGCTGCGCGCTCCGGGCTCCGCGGCCACCGTCACCACCCGGTCAGATGGCTGGCGCGGCCGGAAGTTGAGGCGCACCCCATCCTGGGGCAGCAGCGCCAGGCCGATCACGCCATCGCTGCCGGCCACGGCTTCGGCCGGTGCGGCGGCCTGGGCCAGCACGCGCACGCTGGCGCTGCGCCCGGCGATGTTCACTTGTTCCTCGCTGTAGGGCACGGCAACGCTCACCTGTCCCACCGCGACGCGGAAGCGGCCGCGGTCCACCGTTTCACCATCGGCGCGGGTGTCGGCGGCCAGGTTCAGCCGCGCAACGGCTGCGGGGCCAAGCATGATGAGGGGGTCGCCACCGAAATCGACTGTCAGCCGCACCGGTTGGCCAGCGATTTGCGCCTCGATCACCGGCGCGGCGCCGGGCAGCACCAACGGCGGCAGCGGCGGCGGAGCCGGCTTCCTGGCGGCCAGCGCCGGGGCCGCCAGCGCAAGCAGCAGGCTAAGCCGTGCGAAACGCATTGCTGATCGGATAGCGCCGGTCCCGGCCAAAATTGCGGCGGCCGATCTTCACGCCGGGCGGGGCCTGCCGCCGTTTGTATTCGGCGATGTAGAGCAGCCGTTCGATGCGGGCGACGGTGGCGGCATCCAGCCCTTCGGCGATCAGATCGCTGGCCGAACGCTCCTGCTCCACCAGGCCATAGAGGATGCGATCGAGCAGATCATAGGGCGGCAGGCTGTCCTGATCCGTCTGGTTCTCGCGCAGTTCGGCCGTGGGCGGCTTGGTGATGACATTGGTCGGCATCACCGGGCCGGCAGGACCTATTCCAAGCCGCGGTTTATTGGCATTGCGCCATTCACACACACGGAACACGGTCGTCTTGTACAGATCCTTCAGCACCGAATAGCCGCCGGCCATGTCGCCATAGATGGTGGCATAGCCAACGCTCATCTCGCTCTTGTTGCCGGTGGTGAGCAGCATCGGGCCGAACTTGTTCGAAAGGCCCATCAGCGTGAGTCCGCGGATGCGGGACTGGATATTCTCTTCCGTGGTATCGCGGGCCCGGGCCTCGAACACAGGCGCCAGCATGGTGTCAAACGCCGTCATCGCCGGTTCAATGCGAACCGTGTCGAGCCGGCAGCCCAACAGCCGGGCGCATTCGGCGGCATCATCCAGACTGTCCTGGCTGGTGAACGGGCTGGGCAGCATCACGCACCACACGCGGTCGGCGCCGAGCGCATCGACAGCGACGGCGGCCGAAAGGGCTGAATCGATCCCGCCCGAAAGGCCAAGCACGACGCCGGGGAAGCGGTTGCGGTTCACATAATCGCGCAGGCCCACCAGCATGGCGTGATAGACATCGGCGGGACCATCATCCTGCTGGCTGAGCTCGCCGGTCGCGCAGGTCCAGCCGGTCTCGCCGCGCGTCCACTCGGTCAGTCGGATCGTCTCGTCCCAATCGGGCAGTTGATGGGCCAGCGTGCGGGTGGCGTTGAGCACGAACGACGCGCCGTCGAACACCAGCTCATCCTGCCCGCCGACGCGGTTGAGATAGACCAAAGGCAACCCGGTTTCGACCACACGGGTGACGGCGAGGTTCAACCGGCGATCATCCTTGCCGACCTCGAACGGGCTGCCGTTGGGCACGATCAGCAGCTCCGCGCCGGTTTCGGCCAGGCACTCGCAAACGTCCGGCGTCCACATGTCTTCGCACACCGGCACGCCAATGCGCACACCACGCAGGTTCAAGGGCCCAGGCAAGGGCCCGGCGCTGAACAGGCGCTTTTCGTCGAACGTGCCGTAATTGGGCAGATCATGCTTGCGGGTGATGCCAGCGATGCGGCCGCCGTCCAGCAATAGCATGGCGTTGTAGAGCGCGCCGTCCTCCAACCAAGGCGCGCCGACCAGCAGTGCCGGGCCGCCGTCCGCCGTGGCCTCTGCCAACCGTTCCACCTGCACCTTCGCCGCTTCGACCAGCGCCGGTTTCAGCACCAGATCTTCCGGCGGATAGCCGACGATGGACAGTTCGGGGGTGACCAGCAGATCGGCCGCCGGCACCAAGGCGCGCGCGGCCAATATGGCATCGGCATTGCCGGCCAGATCGCCCACGCTGGCGTTCAACTGGGCGAGGGCGATGATGAGCCGATCAGTCATGCGCGCCGCGATACAGCGGATTTGCGCATCAGGCCAGCCGGGTGCGACCCGTAAGCGCCATCGCGGTTTCCAGCTCGGCCCGCAGCAGCTGCAGCACATGCGCCACGCCGGCCTGCCCGCCTGCACTTAGCCCCCACACCCAGGGCCGGCCGATCATCACGGCGCTTGCACCCAGCGACACAAAGCGCAGCACATCAAGGCCGGATCGCACGCCGCCATCGGCCAGCACGGGGATGCAGCCGCCCAGCCGATCCATGATCGCCGGCAGCGCCCGCGCCGCCGAGATCGCGCCATCCAGCTGCCGCCCGCCATGATTGGAAACCACGATGGCATCGGCGCCGTGCTGCGCTGCCAGCGCCGCATCATCCGGGTGGAGAATACCCTTCACGATCAGCGGCCCCGGCCACAGCGAACGCACCCACGCCAGCCGATCCCAATCGGCGCTGGCATCGAAATTGCGCGCGATCCAGCCGAGATAGTCACTGAGTGGTGCCTTCGCCCCCACCAGCCCGGTGAGATTGCCCATCGCAACCGGCCCGCCCAGCAGCCCGACATCCACCGCCCAGCCGGGCCGTGCCGCCACCTGCGCCGCCCGGTGCAGCCAGCCGGCGAGACCCGGCGCACCGGTCAGGCTGGAGCGCACATCGCGATAACGCGCGCCTGGCGTCGGCAGATCGACGGTGAGCACCAGCGCCGGGCAGCCCTGTTCGCGCGCCGTTGCGATCATCGCCTCGTTGGCCGCCTTGTCTTTGGTCAGATACAGCTGGAACCACGGCGCTGCGCCGCCGCCCTGCGTGACTTCTTCGAGGCTGCATACCGAAACGGTGGACAGCGCCATCGGGATGCCCGCCGCCTGCGCCGCGCGCCACGCCTGCACCTCCCCGCGCCGCGCATGCAGCCCGCCCAGTCCCACCGGTGCCAGCACCACCGGCATGGTGAGCGCCTGCCCCAGCAGCTTCACCCGTGTTTCGATCTGCGACACATCCACGAGCACGCGCTGATCGAGGCGGATGGCTGCCAGATCGCCGACGTTCGCCGTCAGTGTCTGCTCCGCGTAGCTGCCGCCATCAGTGTAGTCGAACAGGAAGCGCGGCACCCGCCGCCGGGACGCCGCCCGGTAATCGGCGATGCTGGCCAACTTCACTGCTTGGCCTTCGCCGCCGTCACTTGGTCCTCCACGCTTTTCAGCAGCGCCGGCACGTCGTGCACGATGCCGTCGCGGATGGTCCAGCGGATCCCGCCCTTCACCACGGTCTTTTGGGTCGCCTCATCCAGCCGGGCAAAGCCCGTGCCATAGAGCGTCTTCAGATTGTGCAGCGGGTTTTCCGGCACCACGATCAGATCGGCGCGCATGCCGATGCGGATCAGGCCGAAATCCGGCTCGCGGCCCTTGGGCTCTTCTAGCGTGCGCGCGCCGTTGATGGTGGCGGCCTGGATCACTTCCAGCGGCGCAAAGCCGGCCTCGCGCAGCAGTTCCAGTTCCAGGACATAGCCAAAGCCCCAGGTCTGCCAGATGAAGCCCGGGTCGCTGCCCGTCGTCACCCGGCCACCCATATTCTTGTAATCATTCACCAATTGCATGTAGCGCGTGTAGAAACGCCGCCATTCATATTCGCGCTCGCTGGTCCAATCGAAGAAATAGCTGCCGTGGTTGTCGCGGTTCGACTCGAAGAACCCGGTCAGGCTCGGCAGCGTATAACGATCGTGCCAATCCGCCCGCTTGGCGCGCATCAGATCGCGGCTGGCGCTATAGATGTTGAAGGTGGGATCGAACACCACCCCACTGGCCTTCTGCGCTTTCAGATAGTCCACCCACTCCGGCCCGCCGGGTTCGTGAATCTGATTCCAGATCTCGGCGATGCCGCCAAAACGCTTCTGCTCGTCGTTGAAATTATAATCGGCCGGCGTGTCCTGCACGCGCCGGCCGTCCAGAAGGCTTTCAAAATGCCCGTAAAAATGGGTGATGGTGCCCAGGCCGGCAGCAGCGGCATCGCGGGCGTTGAACTCGGCGATGTTGGGCTGCGACAGGTGGGCGACCGTGCCCAGGCCCAGTTTCTTCGCCTCGGCAATGGCGGCGCGGTCGATCTCCGGAGTCTCGTCACCCCGGTTGAAGAACTTGATGCCATCGATGCCGGCGCTCGCCGCCCAACGCACCCATTCGCGCGCCTTTTCGGGGGTCGTCACCCGCCCGCCCTTCCACCCGGCGTTCGCACCACTCCCAAGTGTTTGATAAACATAGAGGCGCGGTGCGATGATCTCGCCCGCCGCCGCGCGCTTGCGCTCGTCAAAGGCGCGCGGAACGTCGCCGCCAAAGAAGGACACGCCGCGCACCGTCGTCACCCCATGCGCCAGCCACAGCCGCCAAGCGTAGCTGGGGTCGTCCATCTTGTCGGGGTCGCCGTTGTGGCCGTGCATGTCCACAAAGCCGGGCAGGATGTACATCCCGGTCGCATCGATTTCGCGGGTGGGGTTTTGCGGCGCGCGGCCCGTCTTCATCGGCAGGCCCGGCGTGCCGGCGGCACGAATATCCGTGATTTTTCCGCCATTTATGACGATATCAGCCGGTCCGTACGGAGGCCCGCCGTTGCCGGTGATGATGGTCGCGCCGCGGATCACCAGCGTTTCATACGGCCCCGCGGCCATCGCGGTGTCGCGCGTCGGCGTGGGCTTCATCTGGGCATTGGCGGTGCTGGCCAGCAACCCCAGCGCGATGGCGATCAACGTTTTCATGCACTTCCCCCTCTTGGCCTCCAGCATAGACGCAGCCCGGCCCGCCCGCTAGGCTGCTGCTATGGACTGGATACCTCTCGCCATTGGCTATTTCCTCGGCTCGATCCCGTTCGGGCTTTTGCTCACCCGGATGATCGGCATCGATATCCGGCAGGTGGGCAGCGGCAACATCGGCACCACCAATGTTTTGCGCACCGGAAACAAGGGCTTGGCAGCGGCCACTTTGCTGCTGGACGCTGGCAAAGGGGTGGCGGCGGTGGCCATCGGGCGGTGGCTGGGTGGCGAAATGGGGGGAATCGTGGCCGGCACAGCGGCTTTCGTGGGCCACTGTTTTCCGATCTGGCTGAAGTTCCGCGGCGGCAAGGGCGTCGCCACGATTTTGGGGGTGACTCTCGCCGCCGCCCCCCTCGCCGGCGTGATCGCATTGGCCACCTGGGCCTGCGGCGCCCTGGCCACGCGCTACTCAAGTGTGGGCGGCATGCTCGCCGCCATCGCCTGCCCGATCGCCGTCTGGTTCCTCACCGGCAATCTCGGCTGGGCCACGCACCTAGCCATGCTGGCGGCGCTGCTGATCTTCCAGCACCGGGATAATCTCTCGCGCCTCGCCGCCGGCACCGAATCGAAAATCGGGCAAAAGGCCAGATGAGCCTGCCATCGGACGCCGTTTCCCGGCTGCGCCTGATCCGCACCGATTCGATTGGCCCGGTCACCTATCGTCAGCTCATCGCCCGCTTCGGCGATGCCGAAACCGCACTGAAGGCGCTGCCCGACCTCGCCCGGCGCGGCAATCGCAGCCTCACCCTGCACCCCGAATCCGAGGCACTGGCCGAACTTGAAACCGCAACCACATTGGGCGCGCATCTGCTCTTCCTCGGCACCCCGGATTATCCCGCGCTGCTGGCCGGCACCGAAACCGCCCCGCCCGTGCTCTATGCGCGCGGAGACCTCGCCTTGCTCGATCGCCCGGCCGTGGCCATCGTCGGCGCCCGCAACGCCAGCGCGGCGGGCACGCGTTTTGCCCGCCAACTGGCGCTCGATCTGGCAGAGGCGGATTATGTCGTCGTGTCCGGCTTGGCGCGCGGCATCGATGCGGCGGCGCACGCGGCGGCGCTGGAGCGCGGCACCATCGCCGTGGTCGCCGGCGGGGTGGATGTCGCCTATCCGCCCGATCACGCCGATCTGATGGCGCGGATAGCAGAGCAAGGCCTGGTGATCGCCGAACAGCCGCCGGGCATCGAGCCGCAGGCCCGCCATTTCCCGCGCCGCAACCGCATCATCGCGGGGTTGAGCGCCGGCACCATCGTGGTGGAAGGTGCGCCCAAATCGGGCAGCCTGATCACGGCGCGCATCGCGGCCGATCTGGGGCGGGAAGTGATGGCCGTGCCCGGCTCCCCACTCGATCCGCGCGCGCAGGGCTGCAACCTGCTCATCCGCGAAGGTGCCACGCTGATCCAGACGGCGGCGGACGTGCTGGAGGCGCTCTCCACCCTTTCCGGCCAGCCCGCGCTCCCCCTCACCGTCGCCGAGCCGCTCCCCCTGCCCGACTTCGGCCCCGCCCTCACGCCCGATCCGGCCGCCCGCGCGGCGCTGCTCGCCCTGCTCTCCCCCACGGCCGTGCCCATCGACGATCTTATCCGCCTCACCAGGCTGCCCCCCGCGCAAGTGGCGAGCGTACTGCTGGACCTGGAACTGGAAGGCGCGCTGGTGCGTCATGCCGGGGCGCGGGTGGCGTTGGGGTGAGGGGAATTCGTTTGACGGATTTGCTCTCCCATGCACGAACCCGCTGCGCGGGAGAGGGCTATTGGCCGGTGTTGGGTGACGATGATTTGAGTTGGTGATGGCGGCAAGGCCGTCTGACCATGGAGCCTCCTTCAACGAG